>JAACVI010000082.1 GCA_009992505.1 Myxococcales bacterium | reverse complement strand
GGCGACGCCGAGGCGGCCCTCGGACCTCTGTCCGCCGCGCTGGGCCTGATGCCCGACGATCACCACACCCAGGTCACGTTGGCGGACGCCTACATCGCGACCCAACGCATCGCCGAGGCGGGACAGCTGCTCGAGCACGCCATCGGAGAGCACACGCGCAGGCGCTCACCCGAGCTGGCGCAGCTCCAACACCGCATGGCGCGCTTGGCCCACGCCGTGGAGGACCGGAACCTCGAGTTCCAGTGGCTCGCCGCGGCGCTCGACGCCGACAAGAACAACGCCGACGTCGCGGGCGAGTACGCGCTCTTGGCCATGGAGCTCGAGGATTGGGACAAGGCCCTGCTCGCGCTGCGCGCCGTCACGCTCTGTCGCACCGAGGGTGTCATGTCGCGCGCGCTCGCCTTCCTGCATCAGGCCCGCATCGCGCACACACGCGGCGAGTCTCGGCGCGCTCTGCTCTGGGCACGCAAGGCCCGCAGCGAGGATCCCGACCTGGAAGAGGCGGAAGCGTTCCTGGCCGAGTTGGGCGAGGGTTGACGCCCGTTCCTCCACGCTCCACCCCTCCACCCCTGGCTGCTTTACAGCCTGCATGCGCGTGGATACCGTGAACGACTCCATGTCGCCCTTCATTCTCTGCATCGATCAAGGCACGACCGGCTCGACGGCCGTGCTGCTCTCCTCCTCCGGTGAGGTGCTCGCCAAGGCCAATCGAGAGTTCCCGCAACACTACCCGCAGCCGGGCTGGGTCGAGCACGATCTCGACGAGATCTGGCAGAGCGTGCTCGATTCCATCGCCGACGTCTTCGCCAAGTCCGGCGCGTCGCCCAAGGACTGCGCCGGCATCGGCATCACCAACCAACGCGAGACCACCATCGTGTGGGAGCGCAAGGGTGGGGCACCCATCCACCGCGCCATCGTCTGGCAGGATCGCCGCACCTCCTCGCGCACGGAGGAGCTGCGCGCGTCGGGCTACGAGGCGCTGGTCCGAGAGCGCACGGGACTCGTGCTCGACCCCTACTTCAGCGGCACGAAGATCGACTGGATCTTGAACCACGTCGACGGGGCGCGCGCGCGTGCCCAGCGCGGCGAGCTCTGCTTCGGCACCATCGACTCCTGGCTCGTCTGGCGCCTGAGCGACCAAGCCGTCCACGTGACCGACGCGACCAACGCCTCGCGCACCATGCTGTTCGACATCCGTCGCGGCGCCTGGGCCGAGGACCTCGCGGCGCTGCTGCGCGTGCCGATGGCGATGCTGCCCGACGTGAAGAGCTGCTCCGAGCGCTACGCCGTCACCCAAAGAGTGCCCGGCTTGCCCGACGGCATCCCCATCGCGGGCATCGCGGGCGATCAGCAAGCGGCGCTCTTCGGGCAGACCTGCTTCTCGCCCGGCGAAGCCAAGTGCACCTACGGCACCGGCGCGTTTCTGTTGATGAACACGGGCGAGACGGCGGTCGCCTCCGAGCACGGCCTGCTGACCACCGTGGCGCTGCGCCTCGGGGGTCGCACCACCTACGCGTTGGAGGGCAGCGCCTTCATCGCCGGCGCCGCCGTGCAATGGCTGCGCGACGGCCTCGGGCTGATCAAGGATGCGAGCGAGATCGAGGCCTTGGCGTCGAGCGTGGCGTCGGCGGGAGACGTGGTCTTCGTGCCCGCGCTGGCCGGCCTCGGCGCGCCCCATTGGGATCCCCACGCGCGCGGCCTGCTCTGGGGCCTGACGCGCGACACCACGCGGGCGCACGTCGCGCGCGCCGTACTCGAGGGCATCGCCTTCGAGGTCGCCGATCTGGCGCTGGCCATGGTCGAGGATTCGCGCCGCAGCATCGGCCGCCTGCGCGTCGACGGAGGCGTCTCCCAGAGCGATCTGGTGATGAGCCTGCAGGCCGATCTGCTCGACGTGGAGGTCGATCGTCCGAGCAACATCGAGACGACGGCGCTCGGCGCCGGCTACCTCGCGGGCCTCGCGGTCGGCGTCTTCACGGATCTCGACGACGTGGTCCGCGCCCATCGCATCGAACGCAGCTGGAAGCCGACGATGGCTTCCGAAGAGCGCACCGCCCGCCTGCTTCGATGGCGCGAGGCGGTGGCTCGTGCCAAATCTACCGAGGCTTCCAGATGACCACGATGCGCAAAGTCCCCCTCGCCTGGGAGTCCCTCGAAGACGCCTTCGAGAACAACGCCCCCCAGGTCCACAGCTACCTTCAGCTCGAGTCGGGCGAGGTGCTGCGTCTGGTGGATGGCACCGTCGATCCCGACCTGCTCGCGCGCATCGTGGCCGATCCCGACTACCTGCCCGTGGCTCCGGTCTCCTCGCGTGAGCAGTATCGCTGGATGGAGCACTTCATCCAGACCGTCGAGGACGAGACGCTGCACGAGGCGCTGACCCACTCCATCGACGGCAAGGGCGCGTTTCGGCGCTTCAAGGATGTGCTGATGGCGCATCCCGTCGATCGCGAGCGCTGGTTCAAGTTCCGCACGGAGCGACTTCGCGACTGCATGACGAGCTGGCTCGAGACGCACGGGCTCGAGGCAGGTCCGCGTCCCGAGTGGCGTGTGCCGACGGCCGAAGAGGTGCTGCCCGAGGTCGAGCGCCGCGGCGATCGGGTCCGCGTGCAACACACCCGCGCGCGTCGCTCGGATCTGGAGCGGGCGAAGCTTCACGAGCTGGTGGACAAGCTGCCGTCGCGAGGGCTCGACACCGCGCTCGCCTTCCTAGAGTTCAGCCTGGCGCGGCGGCCGATGGTGCTACCGGACGTCGACGCCACGGACGTCGATGCCACGGTCGGTGACGACGCGACGCAGGACGCGGCCAACGACGCCGCGATCGATGGTGCTTCCCCCGACTCCTCGTCGACCTTGGACGATGGCGCCGACTGACGCACTCGGCGCGGTGACGGGCCGGCGAAGGCTCCCAGCTCTCTTCTGTGCGCTCATCGCCTGCGCGCAGCTCCCGTCGGTCGCTTGGGCCCAGCCTGGCGCGGTGCGACGCGCCGAGGGCGTGGTCGCCTTGGTCGGTGGCAGCGCACCCGGGCCTGGCGTGGTCGTGGTGCTCGAGAGCGACGTGACCTTCGAGGCGCGGCTGCGCCTGTGCGGGCGCTCGCGCGGGGAGCTGCCGCTGGGACCGCTGCCCGACGCGCTGCTGCGCGCGACGCTGGACGAGATCGTCGGTCAGGTGCTGATCGCGCGTGAAGCGGAGCGCGTGCGCGTCAGCCCGCCCACCGCCGCGGACGTGGCGCACCAGGAGTCGCAGCTCGCGGACCTGGCGGGCGGAGCCACGCGCTTCGCCTCGTTGGTGCAGGCCCTCGGCGTGACCCACGAAGAGGTGAGCGACATCGCGCGTCGCCGCGCCACCGTGCAGCGCTTCCTGCAGGCGAACCTCGAGGGCGCCGCAGTCGTCACGGAGGAGGAGGTCCAGAGCGCCTACGCGGCAGGCGATCATCCCTTCATCGGCCAGCCCCTGGAGGAAGTGCACGAGGCCATGCGCGTGCTCTTGGTGCGACAGGCCCTCGATCGCGCCGTGGCTCGTTGGGTGACGATCCTGAAGCAGCGCACGCCCTTGCGTTTGCTGGCGTCGTACGCCTCCTCGACGTAGCTTGGAGCCCATGAGCGACGCGGTCGAAGAGGGTGGAGGAGCGGGCCGTGCGGCCACGGCTCTGGCGTGGAGCGGCGGCGGCGCTCTGGGCTTGGTCATCAGCTACGGGCTGGTCTACTTCTTCGGCGAGGCTTACCCGAGCGGCGTCGGCACCTTCGTGCTCTTCGCGGCGGGCGCCCTGGGCTTCATGGCCTTGGCGGACAAGCTCGGACGTCGCGCGCTGAAGGTCCTCGGTCCCATCTCCGGCATCTTGCTCGCCCTCGCCCTCGTGCTCGTCGTCACCATCGGCTTCTCCGGGCTGCCGAGCTAGTCCTGGCTGTGGCCCGAGCGCGTCCGCGCTTCAGCCGTCGAGGTCGAGGCGGATGACCGTGTCGTCGCTGCCGGTCGGGTTGCGCTGGCGCTGGATCAGGAGGGTCTCGTCCTCGCTGCGCCCGAGGGTGTCACCCGTCGGCAGCTGCTTGTCCGGATCGTCGAGCATCCAACGCGCCATGCTGAACACGAAGTCGAGCGCGCCACGACCGTTCACCGGACAGGAGATGAAGAACTCCTCGCGTCCGTAGCGAGCGAGTCCGTGCGTCAGGAACGACATGCGATCCTCGGGCTCGGGCGCCGCCGTCACGTCGACCGCGATCTCCGCGGGCAGTTCGCCCAACTCCGCGCCCAGCTTGGCCATCTCCGCGAACAGCCCCGCGAGGTGGAAGAAGCGCCCATGCCCGAACATGGCGCCGACGCACTTCGCGCCCTCCATCACGCAGGCGGTCAGCGCCGCCATCTGCAGATCCTTCTGGCGCGGCGTGCCCACGAGCCCGAGCGCGGTGACGATCAAGTGCGCCGGAGCCGCCAGGGCTTCGTCCTTGGGCGGAGCGGTGAGGCCGAAGGGCATCTTGGGCACGTCCGGATGGGGCACGGGCATCAACATCACGAAGAGCTGTCCGCCCGTCTCCATCGAGAAGCCGAGCGGACCTTCGCGCTCGGTCAGGGTCAGCTCGAGGCCCATGTCCGAGGCCGCCGCGATTACCGCGTCCGCGTCCGGATAGGCGCTCTCGGCGAGCAGCACGAAGCAGAGATCAGCCATGGCGGGAGACTACCGAATCCCGTGCTTGCTTCGCCACACGCCGCGTCGCCCAAGGACGTCCTCGCCCAGGCGTCCATGGAGTGCGCGTACCACTACAGATCCCGTGCGCGATTGTGCTACGTTCCGAGCCCCCCGAGCTGACCGAGGTTTTTCTTGAGCGACGAAGAGCAACCGTCGGATCCGTCCGACTTCGACGCCGACGCCCTGGCTGCCCTCGCGCGTCCATCGGGTGCCCCCCCCGCCATGGACGATGACGACGGCGATGGCGGCATGCTGGATCTCCGCGCTCTGGCGGCGTCCGCCGCACCGCTTCCGCCCGAGGAGGCGGATGACGGGGCCGACGAGGAGCCCGACGAGTCCGCCGCCGTGCCTGCCGCGAAGGGCGAGTCCGTCGCGAAGCCCAAGGCAGCGTCCACGGCCACGGCCGCCTCAACGCCCGAGCCCGCGGCCGCCGCGGTGCGCCCGGCGGAAGAGAAGAAGGGCGGAAGCGGCATGGTGATCGGCGTGGCCATCGGCCTCGCCGCCGCCGCCGCGCTCTTCTTCTTCATGCGTCCGAGCCAGCCCGATCCGCTCGCCAGCGCGGCCAATGCGCCCGCAACGACCGCCACGGGTCTTGCCCTCGCGCCGCCGGACTCCCTCCCCTCGATCGATGTCCCGCCCGCCGATGGGCCGCCCAGCGCCGCCGTCCAGCCTGGCGCAGCCGTCGAAGGTGACGCCGTGCCGGGCACCGAGCCCAGCGCCGCCACCGACGCCGTGCCCACCACCGAGACCCACCCCCTCGAGGCGAGCACTACCGAAGGCGCGACCGAAGAGGGTCGCCATCACGGCACTCGCCACGCGAACCACGCCGAGCAGGGCAACTCCGCCGAAGCCGACACGCACACGGAGGAGACGCATGAAGCGGCGCCGGTGGTCGCGGCCGCGCCTGCGACCATGGCGACGATGCAGGCCGAGTCCGAGCACGGGTCGGACGACCGCTCCATGGACCAGCTCTTGAACAGCGCCCTCGGCGGTGAGCCCGCGCAGGGCGGCACGATGACGGCGCCCGTCGCCTCGGCCATGGCGGCGGCCCCGGCGGCTGACGCGAACCTGCCCGAGTCGCCCAGCCGCAGCGTCGTGACGCGCGTGCTCGGCGGGCTGATGAGTCAGATGCGGAGCTGCGCCGGCGATCAGGTCGGCATGGCCAACGCGCGCATTCGCATCAGCAACGACGGCACCGTGGCCAGCGTCGCCATCGCGGGCGCACCCTTCGGCGGCACGCCCCAGGGCACCTGCATGGAGAACGTCGTGCGCCGCGCCCACTTCCCCCGCTTCAGCCGGCCGACCATCGACCTCACCTTCCCCTTCTCGATTCGCCCGCTCAACTAGGCATGCGGCGCTCGCTCGCCCTGCTCTGTCTCGGCCTCGCGGCCTGCGCCGGCGCGTCCCAGAATCGGGCGACCACCGAGGTCGGTCGTGGCCTGGCGATGCCCGCGGATCCGGGCGCGCGCAGCCAAGCCCTGCGCGAGTCGGGGCAGCGCTTCTACGCGGCGCTCTCTCGCGGAGAACCCGAGGACACCGTGCTCGACGCCCTCGCCCTGCGGCGCGTCGTCGACTCGACCGCGGCCACCCGCTACTCGGCCCAGCGCGCGGGCTTGGGCCTCCGCCTCGGCGTGCGCCCCGCGGATTTGGAGGCCTTCCGCAGCGCGGAGTTCGCGGGTGTGTGCGTGCAAGGGGCGAGGCAACGGGCCGCCGGGGGCGTGCTCGGCCTGCTCCAGCCGACTTGGACCTTCGATCGCGTGCTCGTGGTCGGTCGCCGACCCGGCGGTCAACGCGTGGCCGCCTGGCTCGAGGGGGTCTTCGCCTTCACCGATCAGGGCTTCTATGCGCTCGATCTCAGCCGAGCCGAAGCACCCCGTTGGGAACACTCCGATCTGGAGCTGGCCAGCTGTGACGTCGAAGTAGGTCTTCACTAGCCTGCCGGCTGTGGATCCATCTCGACGCCACCACAAGATGTAGTGGTGGTCACGGCATGACACCCACTCGGTCTAGCGATAGGGCGTTGCAATCGCCCGCGCGGGATGGTAATCGGCGGAGAAGTGCGAGTTGGCCTGGGGGCCGGCCCCTTCGGTTCCGAGCCGGCAACGTGCTCCTCGCCGACGTCTTTCCTTCCGCCGCTCCATCTCTTCCGACCTTTTCCTTCCGCTGTATCCCTCCCGACCTGGCCCAAGTGGCCCCCATAGGTGTGCCTTGAAGATCAAGAAGCTCGAGATCGTCGGCTTCAAGTCCTTCGTCGACCGGACCATCGTGAACTTCGATCACGACGTGACGGGCATCGTGGGACCGAACGGTTGCGGTAAGTCCAACGTCGTCGACGCGCTGAAGTGGGCCATGGGCGAGCAGTCGGCCCAGAGGCTGCGCGGCAAGTCCATGGACGACGTGATCTTCAACGGCTCGGAGGCCCGAGGACCCCACGGCTTCGCCGAGGTCACCATCACCTTCGACAACACGGACGGGCTGACGCCCCCCGAGTACGCGGACTATCCAGAGATCAGCGTTACGCGGCGCCTCGATCGCGCCGGCAACAGCGACTACTCGATCAACAAGACGTCCGTGCGCCTGATGGACGTGACCAACCTCTTCCTGGGCACGGGCGTGGGTCGCCGCGCCTACTCGATCATCGAGCAGGGGCGCATCGGCTTCATCGTCTCCTCCAAGCCCGCCGATCGTCGCCAGATGATCGAAGAGGCGGCCGGTGTCACCAAGTTCAAGGTGCGCAAGCACGCGGCCGAGCGAAAGATGGAGCAGACGCGGCAGAACCTGCTGCGCATCGGCGACATTGTGCACGAACTCGAGCGCTCCCTGGCCTCCCTGCAGCGTCAGGCGCAGAAGGCCGAGCGCTACAAGAACTACCGCTCCGAGGTGCGTGAACTCGAGCTCTGGACCGCTTCCCATCGCTACCTGGACATCTTCCAGGAGACGCGCGTAGTGCGCGGCGTGCTCGACCAGGCGCAGGCGCGCGCCGAGGGTGTGCGCTACGCGGTGCAGGTGCGCGAGGCAGAGCTCTCCGGCGCCCGAGCCGACGCGGATCGCGCGGGCGTGGCCGTGGAGCATGCGCAGGGCAAGGCCTACGCCCTCGACAACCGCGTGCAGATGCTCGAGGGCCAGTTGGCCCAGCGTCGCGAGCGCCTCAAGGGGCTGAAGCAGGCCGAGCACGTGGCCGAGCGTGAGCTGACCGAGCTCGAGACCCAGCGCGTCACCCTGAGCGAGGAGCGCGAGCACATCGCGCGGGCGCTCCTGGAGCTGGAGCAGGCCGAGGACGAAGCCAAGAGCTTGTTCGAGACCGAGCAGGAGGAGCTCGCCCATCGGCGCCAGGCCGCCACCGAGGCGGACGCCGTGCTCGCCTCGGCGCGCGCGCGTGTCTCCGAGGCGGTCGCTCGCATCGCCCGTGCCGAGGCCGTGCTCACGGGCTTCGAGCGGCGCAAGGCTCAGGAGCGGCAGCGTCTCGAGCAGCTGACCAAGGAGCGCGAGGGCGCCGAGGTGAGGCGCATCGAGGTCGGCCAGGAGCTCTCCTCCCTCGAGGCGCGGCTTACGGGTCTGCGCAGTGGCAGCCAGGCGACCCAGGCTCGCAGGGACGAGATCGAGGCCGAGCTGCGGGGTCTGCGCGAGCAATTCCTCGGCAGCGATCAAGAGCTCACGGGGCTGCGTGAAGAGACGGCCGAGCGCCGCTCGCGCCTGCGCTCCCTCGAGGAGCTGGCGTCGCGCTTCGAGGGCGTCGGCGCTGGCGTTCGCGCGCTGCTCACCCAGTACGCGCCGAACGACGCGGCCCGTCGTGAACGCGGCCTGCTCGGCTTGGCCTTTGACCTGATCGAGTGCCCCGAGCGCTACACCCAGGCGCTGGCCGGCGCCCTGGGCGACGATCTCTCGCGCGTGGTGGTCGAAGACGGCGACGCCGCTCTGGCCGCGCTGAGCTTCCTGCGCGAAGAGGAGCGCGGGCGGGCCGCCTTCATGCCGCGACATATGCGCGGCGTGGCGGGCGCGCGCGTCCAGCTGCCCGAGGGGGAGGGCGTCATCGGTCGCCTCGCCGACCTCGTCCACGCGCAGCCTGGTCACGAAGAGCTCGTGCGTCGCCTGCTCTCGGGCGTGGTGGTCGTCGACTCCCTCGAGCGTGGGCTGAGCCTGTCGCGCGATGCGCAGGACGAGCTTCGCATCGTCACCCTGGAGGGTGAGGTCGTCGAGCCGAGCGGTGTGCTGCGCGGTGGCGCCCACGACGACGTGGCCGCGCACATGCTCCAGGTGCGGCGCGAGATCCGCACCCTGCACGAGGTCGTCGGCGGGCTCGAAGAGAGACTCACCGCGGCCGTCACGCGCCACGGAGACCTGCGACGCGGCATCGCGGAGCGTCAGGCGGCCATCGACGCGGCGCGCAACGAAGCCCACGACGCCGAGATCGCCATCGTCAAGGCCGACAAGGATCTGCGTCGCCACGGCGAAGAGCGCGAGCGCGTCGAGGCGCGCATCGAGAAGCTCACCTCCGACATGGAGGCCCTCGAGCTCTTGCTCGAGGAGGCGGGCGACGAGGAGACGCAGGCGCGTCAGGAGATCGAGTCGGCCCGCGCCGCGCAGGCCGAGTCCATCGGCGCGCAGGAGGCCGCGGACGCCATCTGCCAGAGCCGGCGCGAGGCCGTCGATGCGCAGGTCTCTCGCGTGTCCGACGTGCGTGTGCGCGCGGCTCAAGCCCGGGAGCGTGCCGAGAGTGATCGCGGCGCGGTCTCGCGTCTCGGACGCTCGATCCAGGAGCTCGCGTCGCGCAGGGATCGCTTGCGCGGCGACGTCCTCGCGGGCGCACGGCAGCAGGGCGAGACCCTGGGCCGCATGCTGCGCGAGAGCGAGGACCTCGCGGGCGCCGTGACCCTGGCCATGGCCTCCCACGCCGAGCTCGAGGAGCTACGCACCTTCCACGACGCCTGCCGCGCCGCCCTCTTCGAGGAGGAGGCGCGCCTGCGCGAGCTGCGCGTGGCGCTGGACGAGGAGAGTCGCCGCGCCGCCGAGCAGGAGCTGAGGGAGCGTGAGCTCGTGCTCGCGATGGGCCATCTGCTCGAGCAGATGCGGGATCGCCACGACGTGGATCTGCGTCACGTGATCGGCGACTACCACGACCGCGCGCTGCCCGATGCCGGCGTGAAGACGCGCGCCGAGGAGCTCTTGAGGCTCATCTCGCGCATGGGCGAGATCAACCTGACGGCCATCGAGGAATACGAAGAGAAGTCGACGCGCTTCGAGTACCTCTCCGGCCAGCAGAAGGATCTCGAGGAGGCACTGACCAAGCTCGATCGCGCGATCCGTCAGATGAACCGCGAGAGCAAGAAGCTCTTCCAGGAAGCCTTCGTGGCGGTGAACGAGCGCTTCAAGCTGATCTTCCCGCAGCTCTTCCGCGGCGGTCACGCGGAGCTGAAGCTCACGGACCCGGACGACATGCTCGAGTCCGGCATCGACATCATCGCGCAGCCGCCCGGCAAGCGCGTGGGCGCGCTGGAGTTGATGAGCGGCGGCGAGAAGGCGTTGACGGCGGTGGCCATGATCTTCGCCATCTTCCAGTACAAGCCGAGCCCCTTCTGTCTGCTCGACGAGGTGGACGCCCCGCTCGACGAGGCGAACATCGACCGCTTCGCCAACGCCATTCGCCAGATGACCGACCGCTCCCAGTTCATCGTGATCACGCACAGCAAGCGCACGATGGAGAACGCGGACGTGCTCTACGGCGTCACCATGGAGCACCCCGGCGTCTCCAAGCTGGTCTCCGTCGAGCTGCGCGGCAACCGTCGCCCGCAGAAGGACGCACCCCAGGACGCGGCAGTCGCCTAGCTCGGACGCCGCGGTCGCCCCTACGGCGAACCGGGTGATCCCATCACGCGGCCGGGCCCCACGCTCGTCGGGGGCCGCGTACGGCGTGACCCGTGGACGTCCACTGCACGCGCAGCGTCCGGGCCGAGCCTCGGCCCCCGAGCTGCCCTCAGCGGCAGGCTTGTTGTTTTGAGCCGTCGACGACGGTGACGGTGCAGTCGGCGTTGCAACGCGTCCACGGAGAGCGCGCGCCGCAGCTGGGGACGGCGCCCTGCCAGCCTTCCCGCACGGCGCAGGGCGTCCGGGAGCAGGTGCCCATCGTCGCCGTGAACTGCTTCTCCTCGGTCCCGTTGCAGTTCCAGTCGAAGCCTGCGGGATCTTCCGCGCCCGCGCGATGGGCGGTGGTGAAGTAGCGGGTCTGGCCCGGATGGGCGTCGACCTCCGAGTCGGAGCAGTCACCGCAGACCCTGCCGAAGGCGTTGGAGGCGTAGCCATCGTGGTCGAAGTCCACGAGATGGTTGACGCACATGGTGCCTTCGCACATCTCGATCGTGCAGGGGTTGGAGTCATCGCAGGAGGTCGGATCGCAGCCGAGGTTGGCGTCCGGCAGGACCCCGCCGTCCAGCGGCGAGCTCCCGTCCACGACGGATGAATCCGTGAGGCCGCCTCCCGAGTCGCGGTGCGTGGACCCGTCCAACCCCGCGTCCATGCCGCCCGTGCCCCCGTCCAGAGTGGGGCCGGATGTTCCGTCCGAGCATTGGATGCCCACACAGCTCAGGCCGGCCAGGCATTGGTCGTCGCGAATGCAGCCGCCGCCGATGTCGATCGTGCCCGAGGGGGAGCATTGCAGGCCGGAGGTCTGTGCCGCGCAGATCAGCCCCCCCGAGCAATCGGCGGTCGAGGTGCAGACCGATCCCACGCCGCCCGATCCCGCCGGCTGGCAGGTGTGGTCCGCCGCGCAGTACAGGCCGCTCGTGCACTGCCCCGTCAGCGTGCAGGGGTCGCCCTCGCCCTGGGTGTCGTGGATGGTGCAGATCCCCAGGTCACAGAAGAGCGGATAGCGGCACGGTGCCAGCGCGCTGCATTCGTCGCCGACGCCGCCGAGCGGTGTGGAGCCCACGGGGTTGCCAGTGGTGCTGCTGCAGGCGGACGAGCCGAGCAGAGGTGCCGAGAGCACGAGCCAGACGGCGAGGCGAGCCGAGCGTGAGTGAAGCATGCCGGCACAATAGCAGCCCTCGGATTCAAATTCCCGTCCTCCCGTCAGTAGGGACGCTCCTCGTCACGTTCGTCACCAGGGACTCACCCGGGTCGACTTGGCGTGCTCTTTGCTGTTACTCGCGCCCATGATGCAACTGGCAAGCCCTGGCACAGGTCCCTGCGGCGTGGTCCTTCTCCTGCTCGCCTTGGCGGGTTGTGGCACTTCCCATAGCCCCAGCTCCGACGCGGGCTCCGACGGCGGTGTGCTCACGCGCTGCGAGGACGCCTTCCCCTCCGGAGTGGACGGCGACGCCTGCGACTTCACGGGCAGCTGCACGGCGGGTGCGGTCTCGGGCTGTTGCGTGCCCTCGGCGTCGTGCGTGGCCGGCGCCCTTCGCCTGAGCCAGATCTGCGGCACCGCGTGCATGCCCTGGACGAGCTGCGACGCCTACGTGGGAGAGGGCGGCGCGCCCGGCGACGAGTGCGACGGATCGACCTTCGGGACCTGCACGGCGGATCGCTCCGGGGACTGTCCCCTGAGCGTGGTGTGCGACGCGGGCCTGACCGTGGAGATCCCGGCTTGCCCGCTGCCCGCCTGCGGTGGAGCCACCCCTCCGCCCGCGGACGCGACCACCTGTCGCGACAACGCGGAGTGCGAATCCGCCCAGTTCTGCCTTCGACCCGGGGAGAGCGTGGGCTGCGGCGTGTGCATGACGCCCTTCCGAACCTGCGAGTCCGACGCGGACTGCGCGGCTGCAGATCATTGTCGCGAGTACGTGGCCCTGTGCAGCTGTGGCGGCACGAGCACCGAGTGCGTCCCCGACTGCGCCTCCGCCGCGGACTGCGCCTCGGGCGAGTCGTGCGACGCGGGCACCTGCGTCGCCATCTCGTGCATGGATCCGGCCTACAGCTGCCCCGTCAACACGCGCTGCGGAGGCGGCGTCGGTGGCGACGGTCACGGCTGCACCCGGCTGAGCTGCACCACGGACAGCGACTGCGACTGCGGGGCCTGCGTCGGCGGCGCCTGCTACGACACCGTCGGCGTCTGCTCCTTCCTGGCCGCCTGATCGTCCGAGCGCCCGAGCCTCAGCGCACGCTGGCCAGCAACTCGAGCAGCTCGCGCTGGTGGGCCTCGTCTCCCCGCGGCGAGATCACCATCACCAAGAGCAGCTCGCCCGCGCGCTGGGCGCGGAGCACGAGCACCTCGCTCGCACCGAGCCCCGCGGGATTCGCCAAGAGCCCATAGGCTGCGCTGGTGTGGCCGAAGAGCGGCGTCTCGCGCACCTCATCGACGTCTGTCGCGCCGGTCCCCAGGAGGCCGCTGCCTCTGGCCCAGCGCCGCGCGCCGTCCCCCGTGCTCAGGATGATCTCCGCGTCGTTGCCGTCCGCGGGCAGAGAGGCGAAGGAGAGCAGGGCCGCGTCGTTGGCGGACTCGTTGACCAGCACGCAGGCCTGGGGAGAGGTGGCCAGGGCGTAGCCACGCGGGACCGGGA
Organism: Myxococcales bacterium; assembly: GCA_009992505.1. GTDB lineage: Bacteria > Myxococcota_A > Polyangia > Polyangiales > Houyiibacteriaceae > JAADHO01. The sequence continues at coordinate 3,043 of JAACVI010000082.1, read as the reverse complement.
TCTCGAGCCGCAGCCCATCCTCGAGCACGCAGGCGCGATGGGGCGCGTCGTCCGCGGCCGAACGCGTCGGCGGCGCCTGACCTCCACAGGCCGCGGCCATCAGCGCGACGCAGGCGATCAGGGGCGTCTGCTTCACGACTCGTCGAGGTCCGCGCTGAGCTCCACGCGCGTCGCCTTGGGCAGCGCTTGCTCGGCTTGGTAGTGGGGGTGCGTGACCTCGAGCGAGGCGTCCATGCTCGCGTCCTTCATGCTCTGGGCGGCGTCTTCGGGCAGCCGGAAGCGCAGGTAGTTCACCGCGGGCAGACGCGACGCCTCTTCGCCGGGGAGTCGCTGGAATTCCGCCGCACAGCGCGCGTCACCGAGGTGGAGCACGAGCTTGCCCTCCACGTCGTTCAGCGCGTCGAGCGCGCGATGCCGTTCGTCGGGATCGCTGTACTCGATCATCAGCGTGGCGAAGAGCTCGTTCGCACCGGGCACCATGGCGTTGTAGGTCAGTAGCTCGTGCGCGATCTCAGGCTCCGAGGTGATGCGCTCCGTGCGCAGCATCTCCTGCACCTGGAAGAGCACGGTGTCGTGATTCTCGAAGATGAGCGTCATGTGCTCACCCAGCGACAGCCGTCGACGCTTCTTCCGCTCGATCATGCGCGCGCGGAAGTGCGCTCGAATCTCTTCGTAGGCGCCCAGACTCAACAGCTCTTCGCGTCCGACCTCACGCATCACGTTCCTCCGATTCCCCAGGCGTCGACTTCATCGCGCTCGATGCCCGTGGGGCCGATACGTTGAGCAGCCCGTAGGCATCATTCAATAGCTCCACCGGATGACGCACGGGCGCGCCGAGCTCCTGCTCGAGGCGCAGTCCACTCAGCGGGCAGTCGCTGGCGACGACGTCGTACTTCGAGTCGCGCACCTCGTTGACCAGCTTCTGTGCGTACTGTTTGCCCAGCTCGTAGTACTGCGCCTTCATGCCCCAGGTGCCGTCGACGGCGGAGCATTGCTCCACGCGCACGACCTCAGTATCCGGCACCTTTCGCAGCACGTTCCAGGCCGGGAAGCCGACCTTCTGCGCGCGCAGGTGGCAGGGCACGTGATAGGCGACGCGGCCGAGCCCGTGCTCGAACTCGAGCTTCAACGTCTTGTCCGTGAGGCGCAGGCGCAGGAACTCCATCAGGTCGAAGGTGTTCTCGGAGACGGCCTTCACGTCGGCGCGGTTCGGCAAGAGGTCGAGGTAGTCGTGCTTGATCACGTAGGAGCAGGTGGGGCCAGGCACGATCACGGGCAGGCCCTGCTCCACCAGTGGGTAGAGCGCCGCGACGTTCTGTTCGGCCTTGGCGCGCGCCGCGTCCACGTCGCCGCCGTCGAGGTTGGGCATGCCGCAACAGGTCTGCGCCTTGGGGAAGCGCACCGAGTAGCCGTTGTGTTCGAGCACCTGGATGGCCGCGCGTCCGGCGGCGGGCAGGTTGTAGTCGACGGTGCAGGTGCTGAAGAGGACCACCTCTCCCACCTCGCCGGCGGTGGCCAGAGGCGTTCGCTTTTCATACCAGCCGCGCAACGTTTGGCTGGCGAAGGGCGGCAAGTTGAAGTCCGCGCTGATGCCCGTGACGGCCTGTTGGACCTTCCGCAGCAGCCGATTCTTGCTCACGAAGTTGGCCGGGCCCGCCGAGATGCCGCTCGCGAGCTTGCCCAAGAGCTGAGGCTCGCCGAGCACCTGATCTTGCAGCGTCACGCCGTCTCGCGCCGCGCGCTGTGCGCGATGTCGCAACATCAGCCGGGGGAAATCGAGCATGAACTCGTGCTCGTCGTCCGGCGTGTAGGGACACTTCACGTAGCAGAGCTTGCATTGATAACAGAGGTCGTTGACCACGCGATAATCGGCGTCGTCGAAGGCCTCGATCTCGCCTCGGCCCTGCGCCACGTAGCCGTCGACGCGCTCGAAGAGCGCCGGAAACGACGGACAGTAGCCCACGCACATGCGGCAGCCGTGGCAGATCGAGAACACGCGCTCGAGCTCGTGCTCGAGATCACGCGGATCCCAGAATCGGGGATCTTCGGGCGAGAACGCGGGTGTCTTGTCGGGCTTCATGATCCAGTCTCGAGGTGGCAGGAGCGTACGCTCTTTGCGTGTTCGGCGTTGGCGGGGCCGCCAAGCGAAGCGGGCGCAGCAGGCCAGGCCTGAATCCACCGACGGGTGGTGAATTCACACCTGGACCGTGCGCCCGCTCTTGGAGGACGACTCGGCTCAGCTGAGCTCGTCGAGCGCCTTCTGGAAACGACCGGCGTGGGACTTCTCGGCCTTGGCCAGCGTCTCGAACCACTCGGCGACGTCGTCGAAGCCTTCGCTGCGCGCGTCCTTGGCCATCTGCGGGTACATCTCCGTGTACTCGTAGGTCTCGCCCGCGATGGCGGCGGCCAGGTTCAGGTCGGTCGTGCCGATGGGCTTGCCCGTGGCCGGATCGCCGACCGCCTTCAGGAAGTCGAGGTGACCGTGGGCGTGACCGGTCTCGCCGTCCGCCGTGTTCTTGAAGACGCTCGCGACCTCCACGTAGCCCTCGTTGTCCGCCACCTTGGCGAAGTAGAGGTAGCGACGGTTGGCTTGGGACTCGCCCGCGAAGGCGTCCTTGAGGTTCTTCTCAGTCTTGGATCCCTTGAGTTCTGCCATGTTCTTCTCTCGTTCTTGGGTTGATGGGCCTCCGCGTCGGAGGCTCTACATGGCGTCCGCTTCGCCGCCGTCTCGGCAGGCAGAACAGACACCTCGGTACACGTATTCGACGCGCTCCACCGCGAAGCCCGCGAGCTCCGGCTTGCGTGGCGTGCGCCGCATGGGCACGTCCTGCACGCCGCCACAGCGACCGCAGACGGCGTGGTGATGGGGCGTGACGTTGGGATCGAAGCGGGTCGCTCCCCCCAGCTCCAGGCGGCCGAGATGGCCCACCGCGTCCAGGGCGCGCAGCGTGTTGTAGACGGTGGCGAAGGAGAGCGTCGACAGCCTCCCTCGCAGCCGGTCGTAGAGCTGCTGCGCCGTCGGATGGCTGGTGTCGCCCATCAG
>JAACVI010000381.1 GCA_009992505.1 Myxococcales bacterium | reverse complement strand
CGATGGTGATGGCGCTCAGGGCTTCGTCGAAGCGACCGAGGCGCGCCAGGCAGTGCGCGTGGGAGGCCACGATCTCGTGGTGCTCCGGAGAGTTCTCGCGACCGCTGCGCAGATGCGGCTCCGCCTCCTCCGGCCTGTCCAGACCGAGATCGAGGATATGGCCGAGGTTGTGCTCGTAGAAGGCGTTCTTGGGCGCGAGCTTCAGCGCCCGGCGGAAGCAGCTGACGCAGGTGCGGTAGTTCCCGAGCAGCGCATGGCACAGCCCGAGCAGCGCGTGCCCCGCGTCGTCCTGCGGCTCCGCGTGGACCACGTGGCGCAGATGGAGCGCCGCGCGCCAGGCGTTCGACTCGAGCAGGAGCTCGCCCAGGTGGCGGTGCGCGAAGATGGCGTCATCCCCGTCCTCGGGCGCCGACGCGAGCAACTCCGTGAGAGCGTCGTGCCGTAGGTCCTCGTCGTCTCCGCCGAGCGCACGCTCCGCGCGTAGCCGGAGAGCCTCGAGCTGGGCCGATGTGACGCCGGGGGCCATGGGGGTCTATAGCGTGCCCTTTCGCGGGCTGACAAGTCGGCGAGTCTCCATCGGGAGACCCGTTCAGCTGGACAGCTTCTCGAGCTCCGCCACCAGAAAGCCTCCGAAATAGCGCAGCGGCGAGTCGACACTCAGATGCTCCAGGCGCGCGAGCAGCGAACCCAGGACCGGGACCTTGTGCACGAAGGCCGCGGGCGTCCACACGCGGACGCCGTGATAGCCGACGAGGCGCGCGCGCGGCGGCAAGAGGCGTGGGATCACCAGGGGCGAGTCCCAGCGCGTGTACACGTCCGCCTCGGTGCGGCCGTCGCTGATCTTGCCCGGACCTGCCAGGCGCTTGGCGACATAGCGCAGGCTGAAGGGGTTGTAGAACTCGGCCAGCACGCGGCCGCCGGGGCGGGTGACGCGCACCATCTCCGCCAGAGCACCGGCGATGTCGGGCACGTGGGCCAGCACCTTGAAGCTGCACACGAGGTCGAAGCTGTCGTCGCCGAAGGGCAAGGCGGTGGCCGACGCGAGCGAGGCGTCGAGGCCGCGCTGTCGGGCGCCCGCCAGCATGCCCGGCGAGAGATCGACGCCCGAGGCGTGGTCCGCGACCTCGGCCAGGCGCGACAGGATGAGGCCGGTACCACAGCCCACCTCGAGGACTCGACCCCCGCGGGCCAGGGGCGTGGCGACTCCGAGCTCGATGTCGTCGAGCATGGCGTGGTAGCCGCGAGCGCGCTCGCGCTCGTACCAACCGCTGAAATCATCGTAATAGGCTTGGGCTGCGTCGCTGCTCATGCTCACCTTCTCAGACCAGAAGCTCGTCGTAGAGCGCCTCATAGGCCGCCGCCAGCGGGGCCGGGGCGTGCCCCTCTAGCACACGGCGGCGCGCCGCCCTACCCGCGTCTCGCGACAGCGCTTGGTCGGCGAAGAGCGATCGCAGCGTGTCGACGAGGGCGCCCGCTTCGGGCGCGAGCGCTCCGCAGCCGCTCTGCCGCAGATCGACGCCCGCGCCCAGCTCCTCCGCCGGGGTCCGGCGCGCGACCAACACCGGGCGCTCCAGGCTCATCGCCTCGAGCAACACCAAGGGGTAGTCCATCTTCGCGTACAGGGTCTCGCTGACCAGGGTCACGACGTCGGCGCAGGCGAGGTAGTCGTGGATGCGTGGGGTCTCGCCCACCCAGGTCACCCGCTCCTCGAGCCCGCGCGCGTGCGCCAGGGCCCGCAGCACGCGCTCGGCCTCGGCCGCCGCGGGAGTCTTGGCGCGACACGCCATCACCAGGTGCGCCTCCGGAAGATCCGCCAGCGCCTCGAGGGCGAGCCGTCCGCCGGCCCCGAATTCCAGATCGCCAGGGAAGACATAGAGGGGCCCCGAGGGCAGCTGCAGCTCCGCGCGGATGCGCGCGCGCCCGTCCGCGTCGCGTGGCGTCAGGGGCACGATGGCCGGCGCGATGCGCCGCAGCCGCGCGGGATCGACGCCGCCGTTCAGGAGCCGCTGCTCGGTGGTGCGTGAGAGCACGACCGTGAGGTCCGCGAAGAGCACGCGCGAGAGGTCCGCGTCTTCGCGGGGGGCGCTGCACACCGTGTGGACGGTCTTGCGCCGTCGCAGCCCCGAGGCGAAGCGACCGGCCATGGAGCTCTTGGGATTGGGCGCGAAGAAGAAATGCCAGATCTCGCCGCGCCGCGAGCCGAGCAAGGTCGTCAGCACCGACGCCTGATCGAAAAGACCGGGAGCGAAGCCGCCCGGTCGACGATAGACCGGCAGCGCGGTCACACCCTCGAGCGCCGAGTCCTCGCCACGACGCCCCATGATCAGGGGCGTATGCCGCTTCATGGCGCAGGCCAGATCCCGAACCAGGTTCTTGCTGCTGTCGTGCCACGGAGGCACGACGGGCTTGGAGACGAGCAGGACCTCGGCCATGGCGGCGAGTGCTAC
>JAACVI010000380.1 GCA_009992505.1 Myxococcales bacterium | reverse complement strand
CGCGCCGCTGACCACGGCGCCCCGAGCCTGCCCACCGGCGGGTCCGGTGAAATCCAGGACGGCTCCAGGAGGCGGCTGGGCCACCGCCTGAGCACGGGTGATCGTCGGCGACGACGCCGCCAAGAGAAGGCTCCCCGACAGGAGGGCGAGCCACAAGAGTCGCATGCGGTGGTTCACGCGCGGGACACTACCAGACGCCAGCGAAATCAGGGGGTCGCCGGTACCGTAGCGCCGAGCACGGCGGGGACGCCCGCCAAGACCAGTCCGACCGACACGGACTGGCAGCGCGTGCGAGCGTCGGGCAGCAGATCCGCGGCGCCTTCGAGCACGAGACGCGCGAGGGATTCGTCGACTCCGCCGCCGACCAGTGCGGCGACGGTGGTGTTCACGTCGAGGCCGGCGCCCAGCACGCCCATGTCGAAGGACGTGGCCGCGACGTTCACGCGCAGGTGGACATCGTTCATCTGCAGCGGGACCGCGCGCCCCATGAAGGGCACGGCGAGCGTGAAGTCGCCGGCCGCGCCGCGCAGCCTGCCGTCGACGATCTGGCCCGGGAGCACGACCAGGGCTCGACCCGAGGCGTCGAAGCTCTCGGCCTGGACGTCGAAGGTCTGACCGGCTTCGAAGCGATCGGCGGCGGTGCGCACGGGCGCCAAGGTGCCCGGCGGCAGCTGACCGAAGAGCAGATCGAGCTCCACGCGATCGTCGTTCACGAGATCATCCACGCCACGCAGGCGCAGCAAGAGCAGCAGCTCGCCCGTCCGCACCACGGTGTGCAAGTTGGCGATGAAGCCGAAGCTCGACTCGGACGAGACGAGCAGGGGACCGAGCTCGTTGTCGACGCCCTCGAAGGAGTCGGGAGGCGGCGCCGTGCGGTCGGCCTTGCGACAACCCAGGCTGTCGCTGGTGTCGCTCACGCGATCGTCGAGGTTGAAGCCCGAGGTCACCGCCGGGTCACCCGCGGGATCGGGAGCCGCCATGTCGAGCACGTCGGTGACGAACACGTACGTGTCTCCCGTCAGCGGTCCGGCGTCGACGGGTGCAGCGTCGAGGGCCGCGTCCGTCGAGGCATCGGTGCTCGAGTCGGTCGCGGCGTCCATGGACGCGTCCGTGCCCGAGTCCTGCCGCGCGTCCGTGGAGGCGTCGACGGGACAGTCGATGCCAGGAACGCAGGTGGTGGGTGGGTCACTTCGGCTGGAGCAGGCGCATAGTGAGAGTGCGGCCGCGCAGAGGACGATTCGCTTGGTCGTGGTACTCATGGCGCCATTGTGGCGTTTCGTTCACCCCTATGGCAACCACGTCACGGTATGGCACGCTCCCTGTAACTCTCGGCATGCTGGGACGTCCTAAGAAAAGCGCGAAAAGTGCAGTTCGCGCTGCTGGCCCGACTCTTGAATGCTCTCTGCGCCGCAAGCGTCCATCGAACAGGACGACCCCTGAGCCGACGCTCTCCCGATCCTCGAGCCTCCCATGACCCCTCGCCCCACTCCCACTCCGCGCCGCATGACCCTGCCCCGCCTGGCCACCAGCCTGCTGCTGGCCGGCGCGCTCCTGCTGGCTTCGGCGGCGCCCCATGCGCAGGCCCAATCGGCGGCCGACATCGCCTCGAGCCTGGGCCAGGAAATCCAGACGGGAGAGGTCCCAGAGAACGGCAGCAGCGTGTCCTGGGGCTCGGCGGTAGGCGTCGTGGACCAGCCCATGGACCAGGTCATGGGCGTGGTGCAGGACTACGCGAACTACAGCCACTTCATGCCGCATTTCCGCACTTCCCGCGTGATCGCCCAGCGCGGCTCGGACGCGATGATCTACCTGGAGGTCGGCATCATCCGGAACACGGCCACGCTCTGGGGCCAGCTGAGGCTGCGCGAGCTCCCCGCTCGGGGTGCGAGCCGAGTCGTGGAGGCGCGCCTGGTGCAAGGCAACATGGACCAGTTCCGCGCGCGCTGGGAGCTCACGCCCGTGGACGCGACTCACACCCTGGTCCGCTTCCGCATCCTCGTGGCGCCCAACCTGCCGCTGCCCGCGTCGGTATTCACCAGCGAGAACGTGAAGGCCGCGCGCCGGACCTTGAGCGCGCTGCGCGAGCGCATGCTCGCCCTCGGTTGAGACAGCCACCTTCCCGAGCGCGACCGGCGCTGGCTCGTGGATCCGAGTCACGCGAGATCACAGCGTTTTCGGGAGTTCGAGGCCACGGCTAGCCGTCTTGACCGCGTTGGACGGCGCTGCTAGATACGCGCGCGTCTCGGGGTAGCCCGGGGCATCGACCCTGGCGGCCCCAGCGACCGCCGTGTCCCCACCTCGACCCTCCCATTCTCGATCCTCCGTCTCCGCCCGGTCCTGACCGAGCCCCCAAGAGACCCATGCCCACTATGCGTCCGACGCGAAATAAACTGGCCTTCCTGCGCCGATCCATCCCCGCTCGCTGCGTTGCTCGTCGCTCACATACCCCCGGTATGCTCGC
>JAACVI010000379.1 GCA_009992505.1 Myxococcales bacterium | reverse complement strand
CGGCTCGCTCAGCGCCGATGCGCGGGCAGCATCACCTCGAAGGTCGTGCCCATCCCGGGTGCGCTCGACACCGTGATCTTCCCCGCGTGCTGCCGCAGGATGTTGCGCACGATGGACAGACCCAGGCCCGTGCCCTTGCCCTGACCCTTGGTCGAGAAGAAGGGCTCGAAGATGCCGTCGATCATGCCGTCGGGGATGCCGCTGCCGTTGTCGTGCACGCTGGCCACGATCCACTCGTCGCCCTCCGCGCGCGTCGAGAGCTCGAGAGCTCCCGCGCCCAGGGGCATGGCGTGGCACGCGTTGGTGATCAGGTTGATGAAGACCTGATGGAGCTGACCCTTCACGCCGAGGATGACTGCGTCGTGATCCTCGAAGCGCTTCGTGACCGTGACGCCATGCTGCGAGATCACGTGCTCGCAGAAGACCACGGACTGCTCGATCACCTCGGAGATGCTGACCGCGTGTGGCGCCTCGGTCGAGGGGCGGGCGTAGGTGACGAGGTCTCGGGTGAAGCGCAGGATGCGCTCCGCGCTCTCCACGATGCGCGCCAGCTTCTGCTCCTGCGCGGCGGGCGCGCCCTCTTCCCGCGCTTCCTTCAGCAGGAACTCGCTGTAGACGGAGATGCTCGTCAGGGGGTTGTTGAGCTCGTGGACGACTCCGGCCGCCAGCTGGCCGAGGGTGGCGAGCTTCTCCGACTGGATCACTTGATCCTCGAGGTTGCGTAGCTCGGTCAGATCCTTGCCGATGGCGATCACGCTCTCGACCTCGCCGTTCTGTCCCAGGACCGAGGCGATGTTGAAGGCGATGCGCGCCACGCCGCCCTTGGGCCGCGGGATCTGCACCTCGAAGTCCTTGGTGGAGCGTCCGTGCAGGGCGTTGGAGAAGGCGGGCAGAATGCGCGCGCGCTCGTCCTCGGGAAGGATCCTCAGGAAGTCGCGGCCGATCATGGCGTCGCGTGCGAGCCCCGTGATCTCCAGCATCGCCCGATTCGCGACCCGCACCTCGCGGCGCTTGCCGATCACCACGATGGGCGCGTTGGCGTGGTCGAGCACTTTGCCCAGGTAGTCGCGCAGATGCAGCGACTCGCGCATGACTCGGCCGTTGCGCAGCGCGGACGAGAGCGAGAGGGCGAGCTGACCCACCACGCTCAAGTCGGCTTCGGGTGGCGCGGCCGCGTCGTAGTACTCGACCGCGAGCACGCCGCTGATGCGATCGCCGTCCACCAGAGGCACGTCGAAGCCCACGGGCGAGGCGTAGTCCGGAGTGAATCTGTCCGTGACCTCGACGCCCGGATGATCGATGGCCTCCGGCGTCAGGCTGTGGCGCTCGAGACCGGGGCGGCTGATGCGCGCAGTGGTCGCCTCCTCGGCGCGGCTCGGATCCTCCGTGCGGTAGACGAGCGTCACGGCGCCCGTGTGGTCGACCAGCTTCACGCTCAGGCGTCGCCCCGGGAGCAGGTCACGAATCACCTCGAGGTGGGCCTCGACCAGCTGGGCCTCGTCCATCAGCAGGCTGATGTTGCGGTTCAGGCTGAGCACCGCGCCCAGCACCTCGTCGGAGCTCGGCACGGGCAGGGGGATGCCGCGCTGGATGCGCTCTAGGATCTGCGCGCGCAGATGTGTCCCGGTCGGCACTCGACCCTTGCGCAGCGGATGGCGCGACTCCGGCAGCGGCAACCTGCCGCTCTCACGCTCTTCCCAGTCGTCCATCGTCGATCCGTCCAGCTCTTCCTTGTCGTGCTCTTGATTGCTCAACGTGTCTCCGTGACGCCCCCGTCCAACGGTCTCGCTCACTCCGGGCGCCGAGAGGGCGCTTCTTGCTCCGTCGTGCCCTGTCGGCCCGTGTCTTCGTCTGCTTCGTCTCCCGAGTAGTCCCCGCCGGCGCGGTCGAGATCGAGGATCTTCTGGCCGCCGACGTAGGATTTGGTCTCGTACTTGGTCATCTTGCCGATCTTCTTGACGATGTCGGCCATGCGCTGCGCCTCGCTGACCATGGTCTGCGCGGCTCGTGATTCGGCGGTGTCCGGCGCCAGCTTCCGTTCGAGCAGCTGCGCGTAGGCCATGATGCTCGTCAGAGGTTGGTTCAGCTCGTGCGCCGCGGTCCCCGCCAGCTCGGCGATCAGCGCCTGCTTCTCCGACGAGGCGAGCTTCTGCGTGGCCTCGGCCAGGCGCTCTTCGACTCGCAGGCGATCGCGCAAATCGGTGAAGATGCCGAAGGTCGCGCTGGGCTTGCCCTTCTCGTACACCATGGCCGCCGACAACCGGATGGGGATGCGCTCGCCGTTCTTGCCTCGGGCCTCGAGGCGCGTGGGTTCGAGCTTGTCCCGGCCGCCATGCTGGTCCGAGCGCAGCATGCGCATCACGCGCTCGGCGCCGTCGTCGGGGTAGAGGTCGCGCGCGCTGAGCCGGCCGATGACCTCCTCCGTGCGGTAGCCGTACATGTGCTCGGCGGCTTCGTTGAAGAGCAGGATGTTGCCCCGAAGATC
>JAACVI010000378.1 GCA_009992505.1 Myxococcales bacterium | reverse complement strand
CGCGGGTCGCGCTTCATCAGCTTGTGGAAGATGACGCCCCCCAGGCTGTCGACCATCAGCTGATCGACGATGCGCTCGACGCGCTCGCGCTCGGCTTCGGAGCCGTAGACGAAGCCGATGCCCATGCCCGCGTCGGCGTCCTCCTCCGCGGAGGCCTCCTCCTCGCTGACGGTCCACTGCACCTTTCCTCGGATGCGCAGGGGATCTTCCAGCTTCGGGATGCGTAGCTCGAACACGAAAGACGTGCCGATGGGCAGAGGGTTCTGGGTGCGGATGAAGGTCCCGCCACGGCTGATGTTGCGCGTGTAGTCCGCGAAGAACGAGTTGAGGCGCTTGTACTCGACCTTCAGAGAGATCGGAGCACGGGTCTCGGTACGGCGGTCATCGGACGCTTCGGTCATGGGCCCGCCATCATGGCACGGTGGACCCCAGGACTCCAAGATGCAGACCAACCCCGAGATTGAGTAGGCTGTGGCGTGGGACAAGGGCAGCGCTTTGGGAACTACGAGCTCGTCGAGCGCATCGGTCGGGGCGGCATGGCCGAGGTCTGGCGCGCGCGCTCGCGTGGCGCCGCGGGCTTCGAGAAGGAGGTCGTGCTCAAGCGGGTGCTGCCGAGCCTTCTTGCGGGCAGTGACTTCGCCGAGCTGCTGATCCGCGAAGCCAAGATCGCCGCGCGCCTGCACCATCCGAACGTCGTCTCGATCTTCGATCTCGGCGAACAGGACGGCGCCTACTTCATCGCCATGGAGTACGTCGCTGGCTGCGATCTCGCGACCGCGGTGGCGCATCATCCGTCGCCCTGGCTCGAGCAGGGAGAGCTCGGGCTGTCGTTGCCGCTGCGCCTCTTCATCGTCGCCGAGGCGGCGCGCGCCCTCGACTACGCGCATCGTCGCCAGGACGACGAGGGCCGACCGCTGCACATCGTCCACCGCGACATCTCGCCCCAGAACATCCTCCTGGGCTTCGAGGGCGAGGTGAAGGTCGCGGACTTCGGCATCGCGCGTGCGGACGCGGCGGGGCTCGGGGCCGAGGAGGATCCCCGTCTCTTGCGCGGCAAGTTCGCGTACATGTCGCCCGAGCAGGCGTGCTCCGAGAGCCTGGATGGACGCAGTGACGTCTTCGCGCTGGGCGTCGTGCTCTGGGAGCTGGTGGCGGGGCGCCGACTGTTCAAGGCGCCGACGACCGAGGAGACGCTCGACAGGGTGCGCCGCGCAGACGTGCCCGAGGTCTCGACCCAGGCCTGGCCGCCCGGCTTGGCGGAGGTGCTCTCGCTGGCCCTGGCACCGACGCGCGAGCAGCGCTTCGCCACCGCGGGAGAGTTCGGCGACGCCCTGGTGGCCGTGCTCCATCGCTCCTTCGACGCGTGGGACAACGCGGACCTGGCGCGCGTCCTGGTGGAGCTCTTGCCCAACGCGGCGGAGCAGCGCGTCAACAAGCTGCGCGTCGATCTCGGACAGCGCGTCGACGGGGACGCCGCGCGGACCATGACCGCGCTCACCGCCGCGCCCGTCGTGGACGAGCAGACGCGCGCCTTCCCGGTCTCCAGGCGCATGAGCGTGCTGGTTCGGCCCGTGCCTTCTATCGTGGCGCGCCCGGAGCATGGATCCGCCGAAGCGCTCGAGCAGATCGCGCTCGCCCATGGGGCCGTGGCCGGCGCGGCGCCCGGCGCGGAGGTGGTCTGGAGCTTCGCGGACGGAGACCACGACGCGTTGGCGGCGGCGCTGAGGGTCGTGCACGAGTGGCGCACGGGGCAGGGGCTGGGGCCGGCCCTGGTGATCGAGGGTGAGGCGCGCGTGTGGCAGGGAGGCCGCGCGGCCGAGGTCGACCGCGAGGTGCTGGCCGAGGCGCGCTCGCGGCTGGCCGAGGCGTCCACGGACGAGACCCGCTGCGCACCCGAGGTGGCGGGGCGCATGGAGGCTCGCTACCGCTTCGGCGACGAAGAGTGGCCCGTGCTCCACGGCTATCGGCTGCGGGTGGAGCGGGACTTCGCCGCGCATCTGCGCTTGCCTCTGATCGGTCGGCGCGCGGAGCTGACTCGCCTGGTCGAGGCCCTCGAGCAGAGCGCCGCCGGCGGCCGCTCCATCTGGGTCGTGGGCGAGGCGGGCAGCGGCAAGTCGCGTCTGCTGGCCGAGCTGCACGCGCGCGCGAGGTCGGCGCTCTTGCTGACGGGTCGTGGCGGCAGCGGCGGTTCGCGCTCCTTCGCGCTCCTGGCCGATCTCTTCGCGGATCTGACGGGCGTGGACGACAGCGACGACGAGGCGACGCGCGCCGAGAAGGTCAACCGCCTGCGGGTGCTCGGCCTGGGGGAGCGCCTGCTCTCGCGCGTGCGTGAGCTCGTCTCGAACGCGGACGCCGAACCACTGGACCGACCGGGTCGCCCACGCGGGCTCGATCTGTGCGCGGCCCTGGGCAAGGCGGTCGCGGCGCTGGCGCACGACACGCCGGTCGTGGTGGCGCTCGAGGATCTTCAGG
>JAACVI010000377.1 GCA_009992505.1 Myxococcales bacterium | reverse complement strand
GCATGCCCTGGGCGAGTGGCCTCACCGTTCTCGAGGGCCTGCGCCGCCACAACAGGGCGACCCCCGTCATCTTGATCACGGCGTTCGGCGACGAGGAGACTCATCTCGAGGCGAAGAGGCTTGGTGCAGCGGCGGTGTTCGACAAGCCCTTCGACGTGAACGATCTTCGAACCTCGGCGCTTCATTTCGCAGCCGTCAAGTGATGCCACGCGACCACCGAAGGTCTTCCTCACCCGCGGGCTCAGACGCGGTCGAGCGGCGAGCGCGCCCGCAGCGACCGACCGAGCGGCACCTCGTACCGCGACCGAGGGAGCGAGACCGTAAGCCGGCCATCGGCCCCGGCTGAGCCCGCTGGCTCGTACCGCGACCGAGGGAGCGAGGACGCAAGCCGGCCATCGGCCCCGGCTGAGCCCGCAGCCTCAATCCTTCTTGGCGGCGGGACAGGTCGCGCAAGCGGCCGCCTGCTCCGAGGACGCGCCGCTCGACGCGGCCTTCTTGCCGCTGCCGGAGTAGCCGTCCGCGTACCAGCCGCCACCCTTGAGGATGAAGCTCGCCGCGCCGATCATGCGGCGCGCCTTCATCTTGCCGCACTTGGGGCATTTCTTGATCGGGTCGTCGCTCATGCGCTGTTCGCGCTCGAAGTCATGACCGCAGGCGTCACAAGCGTATTCGTAGGTAGGCATAGTCCTCGGCTCGTCGGCACAAGATGGGTTCGCGCTTGCACGCCGTCAAGCGCCAGACCTTCTATCCGCTGTGTTCGGACTCACGCCCTCTTCGGAAATGTCCGGATTTGGGGATGCGGTGCGCCGGCCTTTGCAGGGGCGACGCGGTTCAGCGACCCATCTCGCGCTGCTTCAACTCTTCGAGCGCCTCGTCGAGCTCGGCCATTTCATCGGCTGACATGTCCTCTTCCTCGCTCGTCTCCACGCGCGCGGAGACGGCGGGCGCGGGCGCCTCTTCGACCAGGCCCATCTTGCGCTTCAACGCCTCGAGCTCCTGATCCGCGCCTGCGGTGGCCTCGAGTTCGCGGAATTTGTGGTTGAGCACGTCGCCCGTGTACTCCTCGGCCAGCTCCGATCCGGCCTCGGCCTCGGCCTCCATCTGGTCGACCTTCTCGGCCATGCGATCGAAGGTGTCGAAGGCGCTGGTGTCCGAGAGACCGCTCATGGTCTCCTGGATGCTCTTCATGGCCTCGGCGCGTCGGGCGCGGGCGATCAGCACGTTCTTCTTGCGCTTCGCCTCCTCGATCTTGCTGTTCAGCGCGCGCAGGGCGAGCTTGAGCTGATCGGTGGCCGTCTTCTGCTTCTGCCACTGGTCGGCGTACTGCGCGGCGACGGAGTCGTGCTCCTTCTTCCGCATCAGCGCCTCCTTGGCGAGCTCCTCGTCGCCCGCGCGCACCGCCATCATGGCCTTGCGCTCCCACTCGGCGGCGGTGCCGGCCTCGTTGTCGTTCTGCTTCTTCAGGCGCTTCTCATCCGCGATGGCGACAGCGACCTGCTTCTTCGCCTCGATGAGCTGCTTGTTCATCTCGACGATGATCTGCGTCAGCATCTTCTCCGGATCTTCGGAGCGGCTGATCAGATCGTTCAGGTTGCTCTTGATGAGCGTGGCCAAGCGGCCGAAAAACCCCATGGCGACTCCTAGGCGACGTCGCGGAAGCCCGCGAGCTGTTCGTAATGATTCGTGAAGGCGAGGCTGAAGTCGTCGATCACGCCTTGGAACTCGTTGTAGTCGAGGTTCTCCAGGCGCAACGCGGCGATCAGCACGACGGCGTCGTCGGCGATCCCGTAGGCACCCTGGAGCATGTCGGAGGCGTTGATGCGCAAGAGCGCCTCGAACAGCTCCGCGCGTTGCGAGATGCGGTCGAGACCGAGCACCTTGGCGCGAAAGATCACCACCGGCCCCGTGAGGCTGACGATGATCTTCTCCGTGGTGGCGGGTTCGCGGACCAGCCACATGTCCTTGCCGTCGATGGCGTCATAGCTGAGGCCCGAACGCATCAGGTACGACTCGATGTCTTCTCGCGTGCGCATGTCGACTCCCGTCCGAGCCGCTGTCATAAGGGCGCGCCCACGCTGCGGTCAAGCGTGGTCGTCGTTCGAGGGCCCGCCGATCCCGTATCGGGTCGCCTCGTCGGGCACGTCGCGGGCCCAAGCCAGGCCTCAATCGGGCTCTTCCCCGGGCATCAGGGTCTTGAGCGTGAACAGGATGGCGTCCTTGCGCTTGCCGTCGACGTCGAGGGCCGAGGCCAAGAGGCCCGTGCGCCGGTAGCCGGCGGCCACGTAGGCGGTAGCCAGATCCTCGTCGTCGCTCGGGGCGAAGCCGAACATCGAGACGATGCCGAACTCCTTCAGGGCCTCGGCGATGCGGCGAAGTGCCTCGGCGAGCGCGATGATCTCGTTCTTCGTACGCGGTGCCTCGAGCACCTCGATCAACGAATGACCGAAGCAATCCTGATATTCGGCGGAGACGTAGAGGGTCTTCGAGCGCTTGTAGGAGGTGTCGTAGTAGAGGCGCGTCGCGTCGCGGCCAAAGGACTCGAAGGAGCCGAGGGGGCTACCCTTCTTCCACACGCGGTCGCGCTCCTTGAGCGCGTCCTTGGGGTCCATCTCGTGAAAGGAGGCACCGCGGATCTTGTCCGGGACGTCCTTCATGTTCTTCTTGGCCGCGTTCAGCGTGCGCTCGGAGAGCTTCACGCCGGCGTCGCTGACCGTGACGGAGGCGGTCTTCTCGCCGATCACACAGCCGCAGAGGTGCCCGTCGCTGCGCTTGTAGAAGCCCGGGACCGTGCCCTCGCGGACGAAGCCCACGCGGGTCCAGGACGAGACTTCGTCCTTCTCCACCAGCGTGATCACCTTCTTGACGCCTTCGCGCTTGGCTACGGATTGGATGTAGAGACGCTTGGCCGGGATGGCGCCGACGCGAAAGTCGACCACGCGGATGAAGTCCGTCCGACGGTTCAGCAGCAGGCAGAGATA
>JAACVI010000390.1 GCA_009992505.1 Myxococcales bacterium | reverse complement strand
TTATTTGGACCTGCCGCAGGACGCTGCTAGCTTCGGCGCAAACGGGGCGAAATGAACGTAGGCATGATGTCCGCTGGTTTTCTCGGGGCGACGGGAAGACCGAAGAGTGACGCCAAAGGGCGACGCACAGCAATCCACGACGAGAGGGCGCACGACCCTCTCTACGATTCCCTGTGGCGAGCGCTGCGTTGGTTGAGTCCTTTCCTCGCGGCGCTGTCGATCTCGTTGGTCGCCTTCTCCGCTCAGGCGCAGCTGACCGATCCCATGGTGACGGACCCCGCCGTGACGCCGCCCGACTCGGAGCGCCTGCCCGAGGACTCGGGTGCGACCACGCGTGGCCTGGCCCTGGGTACGGGGTCGCGCGCCAACGCCATCGGCACCTCGGCGCTGCTGTACAACGCGGCCAACCTGCCCTTGGCGCGCGTCTATCATGTGGAGACCATCTTCGGTTACCTGGCAGGCGAGCGGGCCTACACGCTCGGTGGCGCGGTCGCGGACTCGATCAGCAACAAGATCGCCGCGGGGCTCTACTCACGTCGCCTCTTCGGCGGTGGCAGCCGCCCCTATGACGGTTGGGAGACGAGGCTCTCCCTCGGCATGCCCATCTCCGACGCCATCGGCATCGGCGTCTCGGGGCGCTACTTCAAGCTCGAGCGTTCGAGTCGGTCCTCCAACTTCGTGACCCGCAAGGGCTTCACCATGGACGTCTCCGTGCGCGTGACGCCCATGGATGGCCTGAACATCGCGGCCCTCGGCTACAACCTGCTCGACCGTCACACCTCTCTAGCGCCCACCCTGCTCGGGGGCTCCGTGGCCTACTCCTTCTCCGACCGCATCAGCCTCGGGGCCGACTTCCTCGCGGACATCACCACCTTCGATCACGTCACCTACCTCGCGGGCGGCGGCGTCGAGCTCTTGATCAGTGACTCCGTGCCCGTCCGCGTGGGCTACCGTCACGACACCGGCCGCGGCATCGGACGACTCACGGGCTCCATCGGCTACGTGGATCAGAGCTTCGGCATCGATCTCGCGTTCTCGCAGCACGTCGTGGGCAACGAGGACGGCACCCAGCTCCTGCTCTCCGTGCGTTATCAGGTGCAGTAGCGGGTCTCGCGCTGCTTTGGCTGTGGCCGCCCTGACCTTCGGGTAAGCTCGCGCCGGAACCCGGGATGCCTCGACGGTGTCCGGTCGGCGTGGAGGAAAGCCTCGATCCCGTCCGTGGCCTGTCAGCAGCCCCGTTCCACGCAGCCATGTCCGACGCGGAAGAAGCAGAGCTCGTTCAACGCCTGAAGCGTCAGGACGAGGTCGCGTTCAACCAGCTGGTGACGGTCTACCAGGGACGCGTCTACCGGCTGGTGTTTCGCATGCTCAACGATCAGCAAGAGGCGGAGGACCTGGCGCAGGAGGTCTTCGTCACGGTCTTCAAGTCGATCAGCACCTTCCGCGGGGACAGCAAGCTGTCGACCTGGCTCTATCGTGTCGCGGCGAACCACGCGAAGAACCGCCTCAAGTACCTCTCGCGACGGGCGCGCGGCCGCAAGCAGCAGTTCGACGAGGTGGCCGACAGAGACGCGATCGAGAGCGCGAGTATGAGCACGAGCGCCCCGATCCCCGGTCCCGAAGCCGTCTTGCAAGGACGGCAGATGGAGCACTTCGTGCGGCAGGCCCTGGCGGAGTTGCCCGAGGAGCAGCGAGAGCTGGTCGTGCTTCGGGACATCGAGAACCTGACCTACGAGGAGATCCAGCAAGTGACCGGTCTGGCCGCGGGGACAGTGAAGAGTCGGCTGCATCGAGCGCGCTTGGCGCTGGTCAGTCGGGTCAAAGAGCTTGCAGGAGGGCAGTCGTGACCAGCGACGAAGCCAGAGATCTTTTCAGCGAAGCCTACGACGGGGAGCTCGACGCCGACGCCAAGGCCCTGTTCGACGCGGCGCTTTCGGAGGACGTGGACCTCGCGGTGGAGTTCGCGGAGTTCTGCGAGCTGCTCGACGTGACGCACGACGACGCGGCCCAGAACGCCGAGCCGCCGCGCGACCTGCTGCCCGGCATCCAGCGCAAGATCCGCGTGCGCAGCGCCGGCCGCTTCTACCGAGACAACTTCGCCTCGCGCATGGGCAGCAAGACCTTGATGCCCGTCGTGCTCTCCGTGCTCATGCTCCTGCTGCTGGCCATCGCGCTGATCGGCATCTCCTTCATCGAGATCGATCAGGGCGGCGCGCCCCCCGAGCAAGACGCAGGCGCGCCCAACGCCACGCCGTAGCGCCTCGTCGGCGAGCGTCGGGCTTTACGGCGAGGAGAGCGAGGTGTTGTTGGGTCTCCGTGCGCATCGAGGTCGGTGCAGGACAAGTCCTGCACCCCACGGTGAGGAGAGCGAGCCGGTGGTGAACCGTGCCGTGATCGTGAGGAGAGCGAGCGGTGCCCAGGAACGAGAGAAGTGCGAGCCCGTGGTGAGGATCCATGCGCATCGAGGTCGGTGCAGGACAAGTCCTGCACCCCACGGTGAGGAGAGCGAGCCGGTGGTGAAC
>JAACVI010000389.1 GCA_009992505.1 Myxococcales bacterium | reverse complement strand
ACTGGAGCGTCGACGAGCGTCGCCGTGTCCGGGGCGCGCAAGCGCTGCCCCCCACGTAACAGACTGGAGCCCACGTACCTGACTGGAGCGTCGACGTACGAACGTGGGGCGCGGGACTTGTCCCGTGCCGCGTGCGTCGGACTCGGTCGCCGGCTCAGCCTCGCTTCAGCTTGTCCGCTTGCGACGGCACGTCCAGCTCGGGCGAGTCGTAGCGCTGGCGGTCCTGCGCCAGCTGCGTGCGCAGGCGCTCGCGCACCTCCGGATGGGTCGCGCCCAGGATGCGTGCCGCCAGGTAGGCCGCGTTCTTGCTGCCGTCGATGGCCACCGTCGCCACGGGGATGCCCGTGGGCATCTGCACCGTGCTCAGGAGCGCGTCCATACCTTCGAGCGCACCGTGGGCGAGGGGCACGCCGATCACGGGCAGCGTCGTGTGGGCCGCGACCACGCCCGCGAGATGGGCCGAGAGCCCGGCGCAGGCGATCAACACCTCGAGGCCACGCGCCTCCGCCTGCTCCACGTAGCGCACCGTCTCCACCGGCGTGCGGTGAGCGCTGAGCACGCGCACGTCGCACGGGATGTCGAGCTCGTCGAAGATCTCCCGCGCCTTCAGCACCACGGGCAGATCGTTGGGGCTGCCGGTGAGGATGCCCACCACCGGGGCGTCGTCACGGCTCAGTCGCTTGCTCTCGTCTGCCATCGGGCCTCCTGGGACAGTCGGCATACCAGAGGATGCGCTTTGGGATCACCCCCCATCCTTCGTGGTATAGCTTCCCGACCGTGACCGGATCCCGAGCTACCGTCAGCGCCGCCCTGGTCGTCCTCGCACTCTTCGGGGGCGGGATCTGGGGTTACCTGGCCTGGGACGACCATCGTCAGGCCGAAGCGGCGGAGCAGCGCAGGGTGGAGCGCGAGGCCGCCACCCGTGTTCGGCAGGAGCGCGCCATCGCCTGGGTCGCGGCCGTGCAAGAGGAGAGCAAAGAGAAGATGCCGCCCATGCTCGCGGGCCTGGGCCTGGGCATGACCCTGGACGAAGTGCGCCACCTGCGGCCGAGCGTGCAGCCGCGCCCCGGTCCGCCCGAGCCAGGCAAGATTCTGCTCGAGGAGCGCTTGGCCAACGGCGCGCAGGTCGTCTACGGCTTCGAGGCGCAGAGCCGCCGTCTCTTGCAGATCCAGATCATGAGCCGCATGCCGGTCGCAGGCATCGCTCCGCACCTCGCCGCCATGAGCGAGCAGTACGGTCGGCCCACGGGCATCTGGGATTGTCCGCAGACCGGCGGTGTGCCCACCCGTCGCTTCACCTGGCGCGGCTCGGAGGTCGCCCTGGCCGACATCTTCCTCGTCCTCCCGGGCGGCGTCTCCGTCACCCTCTACATCGCCGCCGCCGACACCATCGGCGAGTCCCTGCGCATCTCCGCCTGCCATCCCGTCGAGGGCGACGCCATCGCCAGCTTCCCCGTCGCTTCGCCCGAGCAGGTCCAGGCCGTCCAGGCCGGCGCGACGACGGCTCCGTAGCGGGAGGGAAGGCGTCTTCCCCCGAGCCCCGCCCTCGCGATACAAAGGCGCATGCGCCAACCCACCGCCCTCGCCCTGACCCTCCTCGCCCTCGGCCTCAGCGCCTGCCATGACGAGCCCACGCCCGTCGCCGTCGAGCCCGCCCCCGACCAGGCACCGGCCCCTGCGTTCGGAGCGCCGTCGGCTCCGGCAGTCGAAGCCCTCCCGCCCTCGGCGCCCGCTGCCGACCCGAACGAAGCCTGCGCCCAGGCCATCGTCGTCGCCTGGCAGGGCGCCGCCTACGCGCCCGCGACCGTCACCCGCAGCCGCGACGAAGCCCGCGCCAAGGCCGAGGCCCTGCGCACGCGGCTAGCGGGCGGCGAGGACTTCGCCACCGTCGCGCGCGCCGAGAGTGACGCCGCCAGCAGCGGACCGCGCGGTGGCTTGCTGGGCACCTACACCCGAGAAGATTGGCCCGCCGCGCACGACGCGCTGAAGGAGCCCGTCTTCGCGCTCTCGGTCGGCCAGCTCAGCGACATCGTCCAGACCAGCTACGGCTTCGCCATCGCGCGCCGCTGCCGCGTGGAGAAGGTCCACACCGCCCACATCCTCGTGCGCTACCGCGGCGCCCGCAACGCGAGCTCCGACGTGACTCGCAGCGAAGCCGAAGCCCGCCAACGCGCCGAGCAGCTCCGCGCCCAGGCCGCGGCGCCTGGCGCCAACTTCGCCGCCATCGCCCGCGCCGAGAGCGAAGACGCCAGCGCCGACAGCGGCGGCGACCTCGGCAGCGTAGGCCGTGGCCGCCTCGCGCCCGAGTACGAAGCCGCCGCCTTCGAGCTATCGCCAGGCGAAGTCAGCCAGGTCGTCCAGACGGAGTTCGGCTTCCACATCCTCAAGCGGCTGGAGTAGGGCGGCCCGTCGACGGCCCGTCCTGCCAACTGTCCATAGCTGCTTGACAGCGGCCCCGGCTCGCGTCACTTTCCCGCTCCTCAATATTCCGGATTAGCTCAGTTGGTAGAGCAGTCGGCTGTTAACCGACTTGTCGCTGGTT
>JAACVI010000388.1 GCA_009992505.1 Myxococcales bacterium | reverse complement strand
GGCCTCGCCGTTGTCCACCGAGACCAGGCGTCGTGTCACCGCTTCCTCGAAGGCGTCGACCAAGGTGCGCTGGCGGGTCGCGGCGTTCACCGGTCGAGGATCGATCACGGCCTCCATGCGTTCGTAGAAGTCGTCCGCCGTGCCCGTGTACTGGTCGCGCGAGTAGCGCAGATGCGGACCGTCGGCCGTCAGCTCCGCGTTCGTGGGCGCGACCATGGCGGCGAGCTCGTCGTCGTAGGAGAGGGGGCGAAAGGCCTTGAAGCCCGCGCCCACGTCGCGCGTCTCGGGCGTGAAGAGGAAGGAGCCACGCCAGAAGCGACGCCGACCCACGGTGCCGTCGGGTTGGGCGTCGGCACCGATCAACGCGCCGCTGTCGTGCAGGCCCTGGGGGCGATAGCCGGCCACGATCAGCACATGACCGTAGGGGTCGGCGAAGACGGTGCCCGCAGGCAGAGTCTCGCGGCTCAGGGGCAGGGGGTAGTAGTCGGTGTCGTCGTCGTCGGGGGACGTGCGTCCGGAGGCCGAGTGCACGCCGCTGCCGAGGCGCCTCAGGAAGGTCGAGAAGGCTTCCGTCTCGGTCCGGCCGCTCGTGGCCTCGAGGTTCGTGCGCAGCTCGCCGCAGGTCGGTGGGGTCCCGGGTCGCCCGCGGTTGCATTGGCGAAAGGCGAAGGGCAGGCGCAGCTTCCAGGAGAAGTACGCGCGCAAGAAGTAGGGTAGGTCCGCGCAGTCGGGCACGAGCTCGACCTGCTCGTCCTCGCCTTTGCCGAGGTAGTCGTAGAGCAGGTTGCGGGCGGGATCGCGCAGCACCTCGCTCAGCGAGGTGAAGGTGATGTCTCCGTCCACGGGATCGCGGAAGAGCTGCTCCACGAAGGCGGCGTAGAGGTTCTCCGTGTCTCGCTCCCAATGCCACGACAGCTCCCAGGCCGGAGAGTCGGGCGGGCGCGCGACGGCCTCGTCCTCCGGCGCGTCGCGTCGAGCCACGCCGAAGCGTTGGCAGGCCACGATGTGTTCTCCGTCGCCCAGGACCGCGCGGTAGCCGCCGGCCGCGGGGTGTTCGAGCTCGACGAAGCGTGAAAAGGGAGGCCCGCCGAGCACGTGCTCCACGGCGTCGATGCGCGCTCCGTCGGGGCCGTAGAGCGCGAGCATCACGGGCCCCGGATCGCGATGGCTGGTCGCGATCACGCGCAGGCGCGCGCCGGGCCAAGGTCTGCGCGGGGTGCGGAAGATGGCGTCGCCGCTCGAGTCCTCGCAGGCGGCGTCGGCTGGAAGTGCGGGCGGCGCGGCGGGCCTGAGCTCGGCTACGCCCGAGAGCGCGGGACCCGGCGGTCGGCCGATGACGACGATGCGGTTGATGCGCTCGAGGAAGGAGCCGCGGCTCGAGCCTTCGCCCAGGCTGAGGTCACTGACGGTGACGCGGTCCACGCGGCGCAGAGTCTCGTAGGGCACGCCTTCGGTGTTCACGGCAGGGGCGCAGGGCACGACGTATTCGCTGAAGGAGTGCAGCACCATGGGCACGCCCGCGTCGTCGCGACCCAGGTAGAACATGATGTGTCCGGGGAAGTGCAGCAGCACGGCGCCACGGCGCAGCGCCGCGTCGAAGAGAGGCAGCTTGTCCTCGGGACGCTCCGCGGAGGAGACGTCGATGGAGAAGGTCCCGGCCAGCGCTTGCCGGCCGCTGTGTCGCGGCAGCGCGAGCCCGAAGCTCTCGAAGACATCGAGCAGGAAGCGCGAGCAGTCGCGCCCTCCACGATTCCCGCCCCAGCCATAGGGCGCGTCGAGGTAGCGGAACGCTTCTTGGAGCAGCGCGCGTCGCGTGAGCGCACGGCGGATCGGGCGCAGCAGCCGCGCGGGCGCGTCGTAGGGGGTGAAGCCCTGCGGTGTGGCCAGCAGCACGCCGCCCGGCGTCGGGGGCAGGAGCGTGCCGGCCGGCAGGTTCAGGGTGGCGCTGTCCGGGTGCTCGAACGCGTGGTCTTCCAACAGCTCCACGCGCGGCTGAAGCAAGGTCGCCTCGGTGGCCGGGTCCGCGGCGGGCGAGAGGGGCGCGTCCGCGGCGATGAAGCCCATGGCGTAGCGAGCCCGCACGAAGAGCACGCCGCCGCCCCAATCGGCCAGCACCTGCACGGGCTCCTGGGGGTGGAGGGTCGAGCAGTTGTTGCGATCGAAGTCGGGGTCGAGGCTGGGGGTGAAGTAGCCCGCCACCTCGGGTCCGCAGCGAAGCGCCACGTTGGCCGTGGCCACGCGCAGGCTCGGATGCAGGGTCGGCAGCGCGGCCCTAGGTTCGTAGCGCGCGAGGCGCGCGCCCTCGATGGCCGAGCCGTCGGCCGCCACGTAGGCGCCCGAGGTGAAGCGCTCGTGCAGGTACCCGAGGCGCTCGCGCACGTCGGCCAACAGCTCGGCGGCGTCCGGCGGCGTCGAGAGATCGGCCTGGCCCAGAGGTCGGTCGTCCACGCGCGTGGCCAGGGCGAGGTCGTGATCCCGGACGCCTTGGACGTCGAGCAGAGGCGCGTCGAGATCGCCGAGGCTGGCGGACAGGTTCAGCCAGTAGTCGAGCG
>JAACVI010000081.1 GCA_009992505.1 Myxococcales bacterium | reverse complement strand
AGGAGGAAGAGCAAGACGACGCGGACGCGGACGCCGATCCCTCCCCCGCACCCGAGTACGAGCTCTTCTCCGCGCGGGCCATCGGCTGGTGCACCCTCTTCTTCTCATCCCTCGTGGGCGGACTGATGGCGGCGGCGAATCATCGTCGGCTCGGAGACGAGCAGAAGGCGCGGGGCACGGCCGCGCTCGCGGTGGGCGCGGTGGTGGCCTTCATGCTGATCGGCTACTTCGTCGACTCCCCCGCCGTGAACGGTGGCATCAGTGGCGGCACCGGCGCTCTGGCCTGGGGCCTGTACAAGGAGCAAAAGCCGCTGGTCGCGGCTCATCTCGGTCGCGGCGGGCATGTGGCCAGGCCCTGGATCCCCGTCCTGGCCGGGTTCGGTCTGCTCGCGCTCTTCGGCCTCGGGCTCTACCTGGAGCTGAACTCCACTTCCAACACCGCCTTCCAGGCCGGCGTGGTCGCGGCGCAGGCCGAGGATTGGCCCGCCGCCGAGGCTCGCTTTCGCGAAGTCATCGCTGAAGACCCCGAGCGCGACGACGCGCGCTACAACCTCGGTGTCTCGCTGATGAACCAGGGCAAGAACCGCGAAGCACGCCGCGAGCTCAGCCGCATTCACGACGACTCCGAGGTCGCCCCCGACGCCAGCCGCTTGCGCTTGCAGCTCTCCCCCTAGAGGGCGCCCCCTGGGTTCGTCTCAGTCGATGGCGCGCAGCTCCGGCCGGTCGACGCCGAGGGAGAAGACGGGTGGCGTGCCGATGGGCGCGGGCACCATGATGCGCTGTCCGCCCTCGTAGCGCTCGCCGGTGAAGACGTGGAACCAACTGCCCGGTGGCAGGTAGACGCTGCGCGTCGTGGCGCCCTCTTCCACCACGGGCGCGATCAGGAGCGTATTCCCGAGCATGGCCTCGTCGTCGATGTGCGCGGACTCGGCGTCGTCGGGGAAGACCAGCAGCAGGTGGCGCAGCATGGGCATCGAGGTGCGCGCTGCCTCCGCCGCCAACGCGTCCAACTCCGGCACGAGCGCCTGATGGATGCGCGCGAAGCGCCGGAAGTGCGCCGTCGTCTCGGCGTCCGTGTCCCAGTTCCAGTTCTCGTCGCGACGCAGGCCCTCGTGCGTGCGCAGGGTGGGCGTGAAGGCGCCGAGCTCGGTCCAGCGCTCGTAGAGTTCCTTCGTGCTCGGTCCGCCGCTGAAGCCCGCGATGTCGTGGGTCACGAAGGGGATGCCGGAGAGCCCGAGGTTCAGCATGGCCGGCAGCACCGTGGGCAGGCCGTCGCCGGGCAGGAAGTTCGCCTCCTGATCGCCGATCCAGACGATCTGCGCCACGCCTTGCTCGCCCGTCCAACCCGAGCGACTGAAGAGCGCGTAGTCGCCGTCGGGGCGCGCGCTGTCCATCACCTCACGGCTGAGTCGATGCCACTCGCTCGGATAGAGGTTGTGCTGGAGCATGGCGTCCGAGCCGTCGCTGAGCGTGGCGTCCGTCGGTAACCACTCGCCGAAGTCGACCATCCAGCCGTCCATGCCGTAGTCGTGCTCCATCGCGCTGAGGAAGCCCTCGACGTAGGTGCGCGTGGCGGGATTCGTCAGGTCCGGCATGGCCGCGGGGCCGTTGGGCGAAGAGACCAGCGCGGGCTCACCGTCCGCGCCCAGGGCCAAGAGCCCCATGGCACGCATCTCGTCGTAGTGGTCGAGGGTCGTGGGCACGAAGGGGTTGGCGTAGCCCAAGAAGCGCAGCCCGCGCGCGTGCAGCAAATCCACCATGCCGCCGAGATCGGGGTAGAGGTCGAGGTCCGCCACCCAGCGATACTTCACGCCCACGTTGCCCGTGCCGAAGTCGCGACGACCGACCCAATCCTGTGCCCAGAGCGCCGTGGTCGGGACGCTCGCCGCCTCGAGCGCGTCGGCTTCCGCGAGCACGGCGTCGCGCCCACCCTGGATGGCTAGCCACGGACCCCAGGCCCAGCTCGGCGGCGCCGCCGGTCGACCGTAGAGGTCACCGACATGCTCGATCACCTCAGCGGGTGAAGGGCCGTGCAGCAGGATCAGCGCCAGCGACTGGCCGTGTTCGACCTCGACGCGGGAGCGCTCGGGATCGCTCGCGCACAGGTCCACGTCCACGCGCGCCGAGGTATCGACGACCACGCCGAAGCCGCGCGCGTCGAGCCAGTAGGGCATGGGCAGGTAGGTCGTGTGCGCGTTGCCCACGAACACCGGTGCAGGCTCGCCGCCGGTGCGTCCGAGGCCCTGCTCTTGCGACCAGAGCGAGAAGGCGCGACCTCGTTGATCCGTGGTGTCGTACTGGGCGCCGAAGCCCAGGAAGCTCGCGTCCGCATCGCAGCCGAGTCCGAGGGACGTCGCCTCCAGCTCCGGCACGCCCGTGATCGAAAGCTCGACCCGGGTCGCCACCTCGGCTCGGTCGACGGAGACTTTCACCGTCGCCTCGGCGGCGCCGTCTCCGCGGAAGTGGAGCGTGACGCCCTCGGCCGTCTGTTCGCTGCCTACGAACTGGTCCACGGCCTGGCGCACTTCGCCTTCGCGGATGAAGCGGTAGAAGCCCGCCGTCCCGCGCACGACCTCGCCATAGCTCGAGGCCTCGATGGGGCCGTCCGTGCGCAGCAGCGTCGCGCCATGGCGCGTGATGCCCATGGATCCGTCCGCGCCCACGTGAATGTGCGTGCCGTCGACGAGCGCGTAGTCCTGAGCCGTGGGGCCGCCCCCGCAGGCACCCAGCCCGAGCGACAAGAGCGGGACGAGCCACGCCCTCGACCGGAGGGTGAAGCGTCGTGAGCCGATGGGGTGCTGTCGCATCGCGGGGCTCTCTCTCAGCCGTTTCGGCTGCGCTCGTCGAGGATGTCTTGGCTCACGCCCGAGGCCTTGATGAAGGCGAGGGTGGCCGGCTCGAGGGTCTCGAGCAGCTCCGCGGGCGTACCCGTGGCCTCGACGCGACCAAAGTTGAGGAAGGTGATGCGGTCCGCGATGCGGAAGACGCTGGCCATGTCGTGACTGATCACGATGGAGGTCACACCGAAGCGCTCGCCCGTCTCCAGGATGAGCTCGTCTACGGTCTGGGTCGTGAGCGGATCGAGGCCCGTCGTGGGCTCGTCGTAGATCAAGACCTCACTCTCGCGCACCAGCGCGCGCGCCACGGCCACGCGCTTCTGCATGCCGCCGCTGAGCTCCGCCGGAGACTTGTTGGCGGCCGCTGCCACGCCGAGGATCCCGAGCCTGTCCATGACGCGCTCGCGGATCTCCTGCTTGCTCATGCTGGTGTGTTCGACCAACGGGAAGGCCACGTTCTCGAACACGGTCATCGAGTCGAAGAGCGCGGACATCTGGAAGACCATGCCGAACTTGATGCGCATGCGGTCCAGCGTAAGGCCGTGCAGAGTCGCCCAGTCGACGCCGTCGACCAGGATCTGACCCGAGTCAGGCGACTCGAGGCGTACGAGCTGACGCATCAACACGGTCTTGCCCGAGCCCGAGGGGCCGATGATGTGGTTCACCTTCCCGCGCCGGATGTCGAAGCTGAGCCCCTTCAGCACCTCGTGGGTGCCGTAGCTCTTGTGCAGGTCCTGGATGCGGATCTGAACCGCGTCCGCGCGCGCCTCTGGAGTCTCGACCGGCGTCGACGCCTGGCCCATGCCGCCGAAGAGGCGCTTCACAGGCCCTGCCCGATGACCACCGCCGTCACGACGTAGTCCAGCGCCAGGATCGCGATGGCGTTCTGAACCACGGAGCGGTTGGTGGCTTGGCCGACGCCCGCGGCGCCGCCCGAGGCGTGGAAGCCCTGACGACAGGCGACGAGCGCGATGGTGAAGCCGAAGATGGCGGCCTTGATCAGGCCCTGCCGCACGTCGTCCCAATCCACCAGCCAGCGCATGCGCTCCATGAAGACGCCCGGGTCGAGGCCCATCAGGTGCACGCCCACGAGGTAGGCGCCGAACATGCCGACCACGTCGAAGACCAGGGTCAGGATGGGCACGGTGACCAGGCCGGCCAGCACGCGCGGCACCACCAGGTACTGGATCGGGTTCACGGCCATGGTGACCAGGGCGTCGATCTGGCTCGACACGCGCATCGAGCCGAGCTCGGTCGTGATCGCGCTGCCGGCGCGGCTCGAGACCATCAGCGCCGTGAACACGGGCGCGAGCTCGCGCGCCATGCCCAGGCCGACCACGGCACCGGTCTGGCTCTGGGCGCCGAAGTCGCGGAAGCCGTCGACCAGCTGCAGGCTGAGCACGGCGCCGATGAAGAAGGCCGTGAGCGACACCAGGAAGATGGAGCCTACGCCGATGAACTCGGCCGACGCCAACAGCAGGCGAACGCGATAGGGCGGGCGCACGGCCTGGACCAGCGTCTGCCAGAGCACGGTGAAGAGCGCGCCTATTTCCACGAAGGGCGAGAGCACGAGCTGGAAGAGGCCGTCCGCGAGGCGGTCGACGACGCTGGGCGCGGGCGATTCTCCCGGGGCCTGGTTCGCGTCCGCGTCCCTCGGGGCCGCCTTGCTCTCGCTCGTCACGCCGAGTTCATAGCACGACCGGCCTGGCCTACGGGAGCACTGGCTGCGTCCGAGATGTCATGCGCGTGGCGCGGCGCTATGCTGCGCGCGGAGGTACTCCATGACAGCTTCGTTGGGGTCGCCCACGCCGGCGGCCGGCAGGTTGGGTCTCTGCGTCCTGTTCTCCCTCGCGCTCGGAGCCTGCGGAGACGACTCGACGCCCGCGGACTCGGGCACACACGACACGGGAACGGCCGACACCGGGAGCGCGGATTCGGGTGGACACGACTCGGGTCCGGTCGACTCGTCCGTCGATTCGGGCTCGACCGACTCGTCCGTGGACTCCGGCGCCGTCTCGCCCTGTCCCGTCGCGCAGCCCTCCGAGGGCGACGCCTGCACGCGTGAGGGCCTCGCCTGTGGCTACGGCGATGACCCGCGCGTCGAGTGCCGACCCGTGGCCACCTGCACGTCGGCGCAATGGACGATCGACACGCCGAGCTGCTCCACGCTTCCGCCCGTGACCTGTCCGGCCACGCGCGAGGCCGCGTCGGGCGCGGACTGCACGCCCGATGGCGCCTACTGCGACTACGACGGACTCGCCTGCCAATGCACCAACTGCACGGACGGACCGGCCGTGATGTGCAGCGGCCCGACCGTCTGGCATTGCGACGCGCCCAACGCGGACCCCCAGTGCCCGGCCGCCATCCCGCGCCTGGGCGACGCCTGCGACAAGCCCGCGCAGATGTGCATCTACGGCTGCGCTTCGGGCATGTCGCGCACCTGCACGGACGGCGTGTGGGTCTCGAGCAGCTCGCCCGGCGGTTGCCCGGTGTCCGCGCGCCGCGCCAAGCGTGACATCCACTACCTGAGCACGGCCGAGGCCGACGCCGTGGCCGCGCAGGTCCGGCGCACGCGCCTCGCGACCTGGGAGTACATCGATCCCGCGCTGCGCGGGCGCACGCACCTCGGCTTCATCCTCGAGGATCAGCCGGGCAGCTACGCCGAGGATCCCGAGGCGCGCATGGTCGATCTCTACGGCTACACCAGCATGCTCCTGGCGACGACGCAGGCGCAGCAGCGGCAGATCGACGCGCTCACGCAGCAGCTCGACGCGCTGCAACGGCGTGTGGCCAGCGACGGGCAATGCGTGGCGCCCACGCCGCCGGAAGCACACTAGATCGCAGCGCAAAGCGCGGCTTGGCGTCTCGCCGGGGGCGAGATCCATCCCTGGGCTCGAGTCTCCGCCAAACGCGCTACAATCCCCCGACCGCGGCCCCATCCCCGCGCTCATGTCTCGAGGAGGCCACTCTTGTTCCGTCATGTCTCGCCGCTCTCGCTCTTCGCTTGTCTCGCTTTCGGCTGCGCCGCTGGCGGGCCTTCGGGCTTTCATGACGCCGCCGCGCCCGGGGACTCGAGTGTGACGGACTCCGGCGCAGCGGACTCGAGCGCCATCGACTCCGGCGCCACGGACTCGGCGGTGACCGACTCGGGCGACCTGGACTCGGGTCCGGCCGACTCGGGTCCGGCCGACTCGGGTCCGGCCGACTCCGGGACGAGCGATTCGGGAAGCGCCGACACCGGGGTCGTGGACTCGGGCACGGCCGACACCGGCGTCGTCGATTCGGGCGAGGACGCGGGCACCTTCAGCATCACCCTCGATGGCACGGTCACGGACGCCGAGTGGACGGGCGCGGTCGTCGCGCACGACACCATCGCCACGGATTGGGGCGTGGGCCTGAATCACCTCGACACGCTGCGGGCCGCTGTCGTCGGCGAGCAGCTCTATCTCGCCATCGAAGGCCAGATGGAGGTGACCAACGGCATGATCGCCTACGTGGACGCGCACCTCGGCGCGGCCGGCGGCATCTCCGACATGAACACGCTGACGGATACCACGGGCAACCTCGACAACGCCGTCTCCTCCACGCTGGTCGCGCCGGCCGCGTTCAAGGCCGACTTCGCCTTCGGCACGCGCGTCATGAGCCACTCGGGCTTCGGCTTCGACGACGCCTTCGGCTGGCGCGACATCGCCTCGAACATCGCCGACTTCGCCTGGATCAGCTCGGCAGACGCACCCGGCGTGTGCTCCGCGAACGCGTGCGAGACGCGCATCCCCCTCACCACGCTGGGCGCCGTCAGCGGCAGCAGCCTCGGCGTCTTCGTTCGCCTGGGCAACGCCATGGGCAACGACTTCTCCAACCAGAGCCTGCCCGAGGACAGCCCCACGGCGCCCACGACGATCGGCACCTGGCTCGAGGTCCCGGTTCCTTGAGCCCCTCGCTCGACAGCCTGCGCATCGAAGGGCTCGAGGTCGCGTGCGTCGTCGGCATGTATCCGCACGAGCGTCACTCGTCCCAACCCCTGCGCGTCAGCCTCGAGCTCTTCCTCGACACACGCGAAGCCGCGCGCAGTGAGCGCGTCAGCCGCACCATCGACTACGCCGCCGTCGCGGCTCAGGTGGTCTTCCTGCTGCGCAGCGCGCGCTTTCGCCTGCTCGAGACCGCGGCCCACAGCCTCGCGCGTTTTCTGCTCTCGCCGCCCGCGCCCGACGAGGGCAGGGCGCAGCTCGAGCGCGTGCGCGTGCGTCTGGACAAGCCTGGCGCCTTGAGCGGCTTCGCCATGCCTTCGCTCGAGATCACGCGCAGCGCGGACGAGGTCGAGCTCGTGCGTGAGACCAAGCCCTGGGGCTTCGTCGACGTGGTCGACGAGACGCGAGACGCGGGCATCTATCGCCTCATCCTCACGCCCGGAGGCGTCATCCCGCTGCACGTGCATCGCGCCATGCGCGAGGCGGAGTTCGTGCTCACGCCGGGCCTGCGCTGTCAGGGCGAGCCCGTCGCACAGGGCACGGTGCGACGCTGGCCGCGTGGCGCCGCCCACATCTGGGAGAACCGGACGGAGCAGCATCAAGGCATCCTGTGCGTCGACGCGCCGCGCTTCGATCCGGACGACGAGGTCGCGGTCGAAGGCGAGCCGGCGGACGTGCCGCCGGAGCCACCCTGGGGACCGATGGCGGGGATGCTATGAGCTCCGAAGTGTCAGCCGTGGAGGGTCCGCCCAGCGCGGGTCGCGTGCTCGTCACCGGCGCGAGCCGTGGCATCGGCCGCGCCATCGCCCAGGAGCTGCTCCTGCGTGGCGCCACCTTGGCCGTGGTCGGACGCGACGCCGATCCGCTGCTCCGCCTCTCCGCCGAGGCGCCGGCGCGCGTCACCATCTTGGTCTGCGATCTGGCCGACCGCGCCGCTCGCTCCGAGATCGTGCCCCGCGCCGTCGAAGCCCTGGGCGGACTCGACGGCTTCGTCTCCGCCGCGGGCGTCGTGCACTACCAGGCGGTCCCCCAGGTCGAGGAAGACGCGCTCCGTGAGCAGCTCGAGGTGAACCTGCTGGCGCCGACCATGCTCGCTCAGCAGGCGGCGGAGGCCATGGGCGCGGGCGGATCCATCGTGACCATCACGAGCACGCTCGCGCAGCGCGCGGCGCCCCACACCTTGGCCTACGCCATCAGCAAGGCGGGGCTCGAGGCTTGCGTCCGTGGCCTCGCTCTCGAGCTCGCGCCTCGCGGCATCCGCGTCAACGCCGTCTGCCCCGGCGTGATCGACACCGACATGATCCGCGCGTCCAGGCCGGGCAGCGATCCGAAACAGACCGAGGCAGAACTCGAGCAGCTGCGACGCCTTCACCCCCTGGGGCGTCTGGGACGACCCATGGAGGTGGCGGAGGCCGCCCTCTACCTGCTCGACGCCAGCTTCGTCACCGGCGTCTCCTTGCCCGTGGACGGCGGCCTGCTCGCGGGCTGAGCGTCAGCTCGCCGGATGGATCGAGTTCACGAGCTCGTTGAAGGCCGGCTGGGCGGCGGCGACGGTCGCGGCGGGGCCGACGAACTTGAAGAAGACGGGGCCCGTGGGCGCTTGCACGATCAGGCCGAGCAGGCGCTGGTTCGGCGTTCCGCCACCTCCCATGCCGCCGTAGGTCCCGCTGACGTCCAGCTTGACCCCGCTCAGGCCCGCGAGCGTCACGGGCTCGCCCTGCACGCCGGTCAGGGGCTGACCGTCCGCGCCCACGAACTGGCCGACCCAGCGCTGCACGTTGTCGTCGATGGATCCACCCATGCCGGGGAAGAAGTAGACCGTGAGCTCGGCTTCGCCGGCGGGCCCCGTCGCCACATACTCGGCGGCGCGCATGTTGTTGCTGGGCGTACGCCAGGTCAGGCCGTCTGCGGCGGACCAGGCGACGCCGGCCAGCACTGGGTTCGCGGGATCGAGCGTGGGTCGCGGGGGCGCCACGATCTCGGGGCCGCCGGGCATGGCGCCAGCGCCGGGCATGGCTCCGGTGGTCGGATGGCCGGCGGGCATGGCCTGCGCGCTGCCGGGCATGGCGCCAGGCATCACGCCGGGCATCGCGCGAGGCGCCGCCACCGGACCGCTCGGAGCCTCGGCGTTGGGCGGGATCTCGGGCCCGCGATCGCAGGCGGCGAGGAGGGGAAGGAGGAGCAGGAGAGAGCGTGCGCGTGAGTTCATGCCCGCCTCTGTAGCACCGGAGACTCCGTTGGAAAGGCTCATCCCTGGTCTGTCCGGCTGGATGACGCTGAGCTGGACTCGCGACGACTCATATGTACAGTGCTGTACATGGGCACAGGTGTCGACGCCTTCGGACCCCACAGGTAGAGCATGAGCACAGCACAAAAAGGCCACTCTCTCCTCGAGGGACGCGTGCACGATTGGAAGCAGCCACGCGGCATCGCGGCGGTGCTCGAGCTTTGGGAGCAACGCGGACAGCTCGGTCGCATGGAGCTCGACGAGACGCTCGCGCCGACGCCCGCGGAGTTGGTGGATCTGCCTGAATCCCTCGGTGAAGGCCCGCGCAAGGCTCTCGCCATGCGCGGCATCGAGCAGGTGTACTCGCATCAGGCCGAGGCCTACGAGCTGGCGCGCGCGGGTCGTGACGTGGTGGTGGCGACGCCGACCGCTTCGGGCAAGAGCCTCTGCTACAACCTGCCCATCCTCGATCGCCTGGCCTCGGAGCCGGGCGCACGCGCGCTCTTCCTGTTTCCCACCAAGGCGCTGTCGCGGGATCAGGAGGCGTCCCTCTCGTCCTTCGCGCGCGACGCCGGGCTCGCCCATGGCGCCATCACCTACGACGGCGACACCCCCGGAGACGCGCGACGTGCAGCCCGCGAGCGCACGGGCCTGTTGCTCACCAACCCGGACATGCTCCACGCCGGCATCCTGCCGCATCACGCGAATTGGGCGCGTTTCTTCGCGGATCTGCGCTTCGTCGTGATCGACGAGCTGCACTCCTATCGTGGCGTCTTCGGCTCGCACCTGGCCAACGTGATCCGCCGCCTCGATCGCATCGCGCGCTTCCACGGCGCCGCGCCCATCTACTTGCTGTCGTCGGCCACGATCGGAAACCCGCGCGAGCATGCCTCGCGCATCGTGGGGCGAGACGTCGCCTTGGTGGACAAGAGCGGCGCGCCAGCGGGCAGTCGTCGCGTGCTCGTGCACAACCCTCCCGTGGTGAACGCCGAGCTCGGCATCCGTGGCAGCTACGTGAAGCGCGCCGTGCGCATCGCCGCGGATCTCGTCTCCCATGGCGTGCCCACGCTGGTCTTCGGCAACAGCCGCAGCACGGTCGAGGTGATGCTCAAGTACCTGCGCGATCGCCTGGCCAAGGAGAAGATCCCCGCCGAGGCCATCAAGGCCTACCGCGGCGGCTACCTGCCCAAGGCGCGAAGAGCGATCGAGGCCGGTCTGCGCGACGGATCCGTGCGCTGCGTCGTCGCCACCAGCGCGCTCGAGCTGGGCATCGACATCGGCGCCCTCGACGCCGTCGTATGCGCGGGCTACCCGGGCACGCTGGCCGGCACATGGCAGCGCTTCGGTCGCGCCGGTCGACGCTCGGGCCAGTCCCTGAGCGTGCTCGTCACCTCGAGCGCGCCGGTGGATCAGTACTTCGCCGCCGCGCCGCGCAGGCTGCTCGAGGGTCCCGTGGAGGAGGCTCGCATCGATCCCGACAACGTCGAGATCCTGCTGATGCACCTGAAGTGCGCGGCCTTCGAGCTGCCCTTCGAGGAGGGTGAGCGCTTCGGCGATCTCGATCCCGAGAGCGCGGGCGAGGCGCTGGACTTTCTGGCCCGAGGCGAGCTCTTGCACGTGGGCACTTCACCCTCCGGGGTGAAGACGTGGCATTGGGCCGCCGAGTCCTACCCCGCGGCCGACGTCTCCCTGCGCAGCGCGAGCTGGGACAACTTTGTGATCATCGAGGTGGATCAGGACATCACCTTGGCGGAGATGGATTGGCACAGCGCCCACACCATGCTGCACGAGCAGGCCATCTATCAGGACGACGGCGCGCAGTATCAGGTCGAGCGCCTCGACTACGAGAACCACAAGGCCTTCGTGCGCAAGGTCGCGCCCGACTACTACACCACCGCCATGACGCATACGCGCGTGGCCGTGATCGCCGAGGACGAGTCCGCGCAGCTAGAACTCCCGGGCGCGAGCCTGACCGCCGGGCTGGGCGAGGTGAGCGTCGTCTCGAAGGTCGTGGGCTACAAGAAGATCAAGTTCCACACGCACGAGAACGTGGGCTATGGCGACGTGCACCTGCCCGAGATCCAGATGCACACCAGCGGCTACTGGCTGACCTTCCCCGAGGACTTCGTGCGCTCCCTGGAGGAGCCGCGCGCCCTGGTGATCGACGCGCTGCGTGGCCTGGGCAAGGCCATGCAGCTGGTGGCGGCCGTGGGCTTGATGGTCGATCTGCGCGACCTCGGACGCGCGCTCGGGGATCGCGACGAAGAGGGTGGCCCGCCGAAGAAGGGTGGGGGACCCGGCTTCGACCCGACCATCTTCCTCTACGACTCCGTGCCAGGCGGCATCGGCTTGGCGCCG
The DNA here is from genome assembly GCA_009992505.1 of Myxococcales bacterium. Classification (GTDB taxonomy): domain Bacteria; phylum Myxococcota_A; class Polyangia; order Polyangiales; family Houyiibacteriaceae; genus JAADHO01. The sequence goes on along the minus strand of JAACVI010000081.1, from coordinate 682 downwards.
CGTCTGTACGAGGAGCGTGAGGCGCTCTTGCGCAACGCCAGCGCGTTGGTGGTGAGCTGCCCCTGCGACGACGGCTGCCCCGCGTGCATCGGCCCGCCCGTGGGAGAGATGCCCTCGATGCTGGCAGCGGGATCGCTGGTGCCGGGTGGCGCCCAGGACGTGGCGCAGCCCCTGGCCAGCTACGGGCGTCGCGCGCGTCTCTTGCGCATCTTGAAGGCCCTCGCCGTTCCCTCGCTGCATTGAAGCGTCCATGGCGCAGACGTTCGACCCCGGCTCGTCCCCTGCTCGCACGGAACGCGGGCTGCACTAGGCTGTTGCGATGAGCTTGCGTCGCAACTTGAAGCGTCTGGAGGCTGCGCGCGCCGAGATTGCGCCGACGCCGGATCCCGCGTCGCCTGCCGCGTCGCCTCCCGAGGAGCAGAAGAGCGCCGTGCTCGGTCAGCTCCGTGCGACCTTGAAGCAGATGGAGGCGCGTCATGGTCGGCGCGAGGTCGTGCGCACGGAGCCCGCGCCCGTGCCTGGCGAGCGACGCCAGACGGCCCACGGTTCGATTCAGATCGTGGAGCGACGCTACGAAGCCGACGCGCGTCATGGCGACGCGGAAGTGGAGGCGGGGCGCGGCGCGTCCTCCCACGCCATCGCCAGCATCGCCCTCGATCCGGCGTTCCGCGACCTCGACGTC
>JAACVI010000387.1 GCA_009992505.1 Myxococcales bacterium | reverse complement strand
CCATTGCTCCTCTCTTCCACCGGCGCCTTCGGCTGCGCCTCGGGGGCGGCGAACGCCGAAGGCAGCCTCGGTCAGCTGCGTGAGCTGCGCGCCTCGGTCGAGGAGCGAGACGCCCAGGTGGCACGTCTCGAGCGACACGAGACCGAGCTTCAGGCCCGCGACAGGCGCCTTCGGGCGGAATTGGCCCTGGCTCGAGCGGACGCTCGCGAGCTTCGCTCCGAGCTTCAGCTGCGTCGCCGGACCCGTCAGCTGGGCGCGAACACGAGCGCTTTGGCCAGTGACGACGGCTGGATCGAGCAGGACGGCTTCGCCGCCACGGCGCCGGCTTCGGCCGAGGCCCCTCAGGCGACCGAGCCGGACGACGAGGCTCAGGAGGAGCCGGCGGAGGCGGAAGCGCCCGTCGACGACGACGCCCCGCGACCCGTGCTGCGTCTCTACGGGACGCCCGAGGCCCTGCCGGAGCAGGCCAGCGTGAACGCGGCGACCCTCTCACCGGCCACCTTCGGCGTGCGACCCGCCGTCGCCCCCTTGCCCGAGGTGTCGGCCAGCGCCGCACCCGTCCCGACGAGCGATACTCCGCTTGCGGCCCCGAACGACGCCGCCGTGCGTGAGTACCGCGCGGCGCTCGCCCTGGTTCGTGATCGTCAGCTCGACGAGGCTCTGCCAGCCCTCGAGCGCTTCGTCGCCGCGCACCCCGATCATCCCTACGCCGACAACGCGCTCTATTGGCGCGGTGAGGTATTCTTTCTTCGGCATCAATTCCCACAGGCGCTCCGTGAATACACGCGCTTGCTCTCGACCTATCCAGACGGCAACAAGGTGGCGGACGCATTGCTTCGTTCCGGGATCTGTCATCTCAGAATGGGGGACGCGGCCCGAGCGCGTGCCAGCTTCCGCCGCTTGCGCGAGAGTTTCCCCCAAAGCGTCGCGGCGCGTACAGCGTCGCGGGAGGACGCCTCATGAAGAAGTGGTTCAGGCTCACGCTGCTCATCGCTCTCGCCGCGCCGGCGCTGTCTGGCCCGGCCGTGAGCGCCCAAGATGGGGATGAGGACACGGTCTCCGATAGCGCCGAAGGCAGCCACTCCATGGACGAGGCGCGCGCGACGGGCACCGGCATTCGCATTCGCGGTGCCCGAGCACCAGGCGTCGTGCCGGAGTTCTACAACGTCCGTCAGGGTGACACGCTCTGGGATGTGACCGGGCGCTACTACGGCAACCCCTGGCAATGGCCGCGCGTTTGGTCGTACAACCCCGAGGTCACCAATCCCCATTGGATCTACCCGCAAGATCGACTTCGCCTGCGCCCCAATGGTCCGATGCAGGCCCAGCTGCCGAACGCGGATCCTGGATTGCGCATGCAACACGCCGCGCAAGGCACCATCTGGCTTCGCGAAGAGGGCTACCTCGACGCCGACGCGCTCGAGGACTCGGGAGAGATCGTGGGCTCGCCCGAGGAGCAGATGCTGCTCTCGCCCTTCGACGAGGTCTACGTTCGCTTCCAGAACGACGACGCCGCGCGTCCGGGCACCGACTACACCATCTTCCGTCAGATGCGCCCGAGCGAACGACGATCGGAGGAGCGCGGGCAGCTCGTGCGCATCCTCGGCACGATTCGTCTGCGCAACTACGACCGTGAGCGTCACATCGGGCGCGCCCTGATCCGTGAGGCGCTCGATCCCATCGAGCGCGGTTTCCGCGTCGCCGCCGTGCCTCGTCGCTTCTCCGAGGTCCCGCCCGTCACCAACGACCGCGATCTCCAGGGTCACGTGGTGGCCACGCTGCGTCCGCTGCAGCTCAGCGCTGACCAGCAGATCGTCTTCGTCGACGTGGGCTCGGAGCAGGGCATCCAGGCGGGCAATCGGCTCTTCGTGGTGCGCGAGGGGGACCAGTGGCGTCAGAACCTGACCTCCGGCTTGGAGTACGGCGCCACGCATCCGGACGAAGGTGAGCGGGACGCCACCGACTTCCCGCCCGAGATCATGGCCGAGGGCCGCGCCGTGGACGTTCGTCCGCATACGACAGGCCTGATGATCACCCGCTCCGTGCAGGAGATCGAGGTCGGTGACCGGGTCGAGATGCGCCGCGGCTTCTGAGCGGATCCCCGCAGCCGATGAAGTGCGTTGATCGGGCCCCGCCCTTCGGGTGACACTGACGACGTGGACCCCGCGACGACGCCCGGCGATCGGATCGCCGACCTGGAAGACGCACTCGAGCGCGAGCGCGAGAAGGTGCACGCGCTCCAGGACATCGGCGCCGCTCTGGGCTCGACGCTGGATCCGAGCGAGCTGCTGACCCTCGTGCTCGAACGCGTCAGTCGCGTCATGGACGCGGAGCGCTCCACCCTCTACTTGCTCAACGACGCAGGCGACGAGCTGCGGGCCGAGGTGGCGCAGGGCGAGCACATCGAGCCCATCCGCCTGCCCGTGGGCGAAGGCCTGGCGGGCACGGTCGCCAAGAGCGGTCGCAGCCTGAACATCAAGGACGCCTACAAGGATCCGCGCTTCGATGGCGCCTGGGACAAGCGCACGGGCTTCCGCACGCGCTCGACCCTGTGCGTGCCGTTGA
>JAACVI010000386.1 GCA_009992505.1 Myxococcales bacterium | reverse complement strand
GTGGCACCGTCTCGCAGGTGTCGAGAATCGTGCAGTCCGGTGGCGTCTGCCCTCCACCCGGCAGAGCCAGGCCCTGCCCAGTGTCCACCAGGCGCAGCGCAGGCGCGAGCTGCCCGTCCAGAGCCAGGAGGCGCGTCCCGCCCTCGGGCAGCCACTCCAGAGGCTCGCTGGGCGCGAGCCAGCGCAGGTCGGGGCGCTCGAGCACGGCGGGATCGACAGGCCAGAGCGGACCGAGATCGAAGGGCAGGTCGGGGATGGCCAGCACGGGCGGCTCGAATGGGGCGCCGCAGCCGAGACCGGCCTGGCCCGGCAAGGCCAGGAAGGGAGCCGGGAAGGCGGGTGCGCAGAACGCACAGCCCGCGTTGGAGAGGTAGGGCCCGACGTAGCGCAAGCAGGGGAAGGGCGCAGGCGCCTCGGTGGGCGCGGCGACCACGCCCGACCAGTAGTGGCTGGTCAGCCTCCGCAGTTCGTCGGGGAAGTCCACAGGCAGGTCCAGGCCCGCGCCGGGCACGCCCGGCAGGCCGATATGCCGGACCGAGCCTGGCGTGTGGGTCCAGAGCACGCCCGGTAGGTCGGGCGATGGCGTGCTGCCTGGGCCGTAGACCATGTCCCAGCGCACGCGGTCGGCGTCGAGCTTCCACTCGGCCAAGAGGTCGGGTCTGAACTCCCCCTCGACGCTGGGGCGGTAGGTCGCCAAGGCCTCGACGCGCGGCTGGGGGCGGAAGGTGGGCACGCCAGGCCGGTAATCCATCACCATCTGACGCCAGTGCAAGTCGCGACTTTCGACCACGCCATACTGCCCGGTGGCGTCGAGGGCGCAGAGGCCTGTGCCGTCACCCTGATCGCGGAGGCACATCGTTCGTGCGGCAGGATCATCCGCGCTTGCGTGGGAGCATGGGCAGAAGCGGAAGCCCGTGCGGGCGTCCTGGCTACTGGTGGAGCGGGCGTCGACGAGGACGCGATCCGTCCGCACCACCCGCGCGGGCCGGCCGCTGGGCAAGGTCTCGTCGCGGGTCGTGGTGGCGAGCGTGGTCTCGCCGCAGGGCGTGGGATCACAGACGTCGCCCACCGGGCGCTGGTCGTCGGCCAACTCCGCGTCGAGGTTGCAGTCCTCCTGAAGCGGGTTGGCCAGGTCCAGGCAGTTGTCACAGGCGTCGTCGGCTCCATCCGCGTCGGCATCTGCACCGACGCTGAAGTCGCGAGGACACGGGTCGCAGGCGTCGCCGAGCGCGTCCATGTCCCCATTCGACTGATCGGGGTTGAAGACCTCTGGACAGTTGTCGCACATACCGCCTTCCCTGGTGCCTTCTACCTCGGTACCCACGAAATCCCGGTCGGGATCGGCGCCGAGCACTGGATTGAACACGCCAGGCTGACAATCGCATATGTCCGGTGTGCCATCCCCGTCGCCGTCGGGCAAGATCTGGCCCCGACGGGCTGTGTCCCCTGGCTCTGCTGGATCGTTGGGGCAAGCGTCGCAATCGTCGGGGATTCCATCTCCGTCGAGATCCGTGTCGAGTTGGCAGGGATTGTACGTCCCGGGGCACGAGTCCTCGGAGTCGTCGAGATAGCCATCTCCATCACGATCGTTGCTCCGGTTCGCATCGGCGGATACGCCTCGCACCAGCCCGGAGCAGGCGCTGTCGATGCGCCCGTCCCTGGGTGCGAGGTCCAGGCGCGACATCACCCACTCTCTACTGCTCGGGGCGCCACCCACGGCGGACCATGAGCTCGCTCCGCCTAGAGCCGAGTGAGCGACCCCGACTATCGGCGAACCCGGGAGGCCATCCAGAAACAGCGGCCCGCCCGAGTCACCCGGAGCCAGCGTTCCCATGTCGAGCAGGTGCAGAGAGCCACCGGAAAGAGACACGCGATCGAGATGCTTGAATCGCCTGATCCCCGACGCGCCGCCAAAATCGGACGTCCGACCGTAGCCCACCGCCGTGACGTCCATGACCGACGTGCCCGTGACGATCGGATCGACGATGGCTACGGGGTCCACGAAGACGTCGCCTGCGCCAATCCCCAGCGGGCCGATCCGTCCGACACTGCGCAGCGCCGCAGGGGGCATGGGTCTCGCCAGTTGAACCACCGCGAGATCCTGCGCGGTATCCAAAGTCGAGCTGCTGCCGACGCACGCGTCGTCCAAGACACCACACTGATCACCGAGTGATTCTGCCACCACCGTCAGCGGCGAGCCGTCCTGCAACTCGTCCTTGATGCAGTCGTGGTGGATTCGGGTATAGGCGGGGTCCATGTGACAGGCTGCGATCTCGATCGAGCGTACGATGGCGACACCATAGGGCGACTCCACCGTGAAGGTCACGTGCCTGTTCTGTTGACGGCTCTGAACGCAGTGGGCAGCTGTGAGCACATGATTGGGGCTGATCAGCGTTCCGCTGCAGCTGCTATCATGGTGGACCTGAACAACCATCGGATAGCCGAAGGGGAGCGTGGTGTCCTCACCGCTGGCGCCGATGATCGCGGCTCGCTGCGCACGCACGTCGAGCCTCGATGACCTCTCGCAGGCCGGCACGAGGACGCACAGACAGACAAACAGACAAACAGACAAACAGACCGACGTGCGAATCATGCCAACGCCTTTCGCTGCTCGACCAGCACTCTCAGTGTCAGTGATGCTCGGAGTCGGGTCAAGCGGGGTCATGATGACGGGTGCAGATCCCGGGTGTGGGGGCGCTGACCACACTTTTTCGGGGCTATTGAGATGAATATGGCCCAGGCGGGCCTCGCCAGCGGCGGACACAGCCCACCGGGCTCGAGCTTGGCGAGGGCAATGAGTGGCGCGTGAGAGTGGAATGCGTAGACCAAGCGGGTGAGGAGCTCGAGCTAGGTGTTCCTGCCCTCGAGGAGCGCGCGATCCGTCGCGTGGGCGAGGCCGTGGAGCGCCCGGTGGACACGCGCATCGTCGCCGCGACCCATCGCGACCTGAAGGCCGTGGTGGACAACGGCTCCTTCCGCGAAGACCTCTGGTACCGCCTCAACGTCGCGACGATCCGCGTGCCACCTCCGCGCGACCGGCGCGAGGACATCGAGCT
>JAACVI010000080.1 GCA_009992505.1 Myxococcales bacterium | reverse complement strand
ACTGCGGCATGTGCGGCACGGCGTGCGCGGGTGGCGAGACCTGCTCCGGCGGTAGCTGCGGCTGTGGCTCGAGCGGCGTCGCCTGTACCGCGCCGGTGGCCGGGACCTTCGGCATGGGCGGCAGTCCAGGCCAGAGCTGCTGCGGCGGCGTCTGCGTGAACAACACCGACTCCAGCTGCGGCTGCGCGGCCTGCGACACGGCGGCGGGCGACAGCTGCCAGGTCGGTGGCGGCGGCATCATCCCCGGATCCGGCGGCGACGTGAGCGTCTGCTGCGGCGACAGCACGGTCGCGATCCTGGGTTGTGGCGGCGGTCTGGGCGGCGACGCCGGCTTGCCCTTCCCCTAGTCGATACGCGAACTCGCGCGAAGGCGACCGGCAGCGATGCTCGCCGCCTTCGACGCGTTCAGGGCCTGGAACGTGGCTCTGGGAGGGTGACGAAGTTCAGCGCAGGATCGCCACGAGCATGGCGATCGTGATCAGCAGGACGCCTGCGCCGAGGATGGCCGCGCCGCGTCGGAAGGCTTCGGGTTCGAAGCTCTTCTCGGCGTCTCGGAGCAAGCTCTGCTCATTCCGCGCCGAGGTGAGGGCGTCACGGGCGTCCTTGCACACGGAGACCGGACCGGCGGCCAGCGCGCCGAGCTCGGCCGTGAGCGCGGCGTCCGTGAGCGCCACGAGGGCAGGGTCGAGCTCGGTCGATGTCTGCATCCGCAGCGTGGAGTTCGAAGGCGACGCCATGCGCCGCGCCTCCTCTTCGGCGGCTGCCTGCCGTCCCACGCGCGCGGCCAGCTCACGCCGCGCTGCGCCCAGGGCCTGGCTCCGCTCCTTCACTCGCCCCGCCAACAAGTTCACCTCGGCCTGGCGACTCTCCCGGGTCGCCTCCAGGGAGGCTTGGCCCTCGGCGTCGAGCGTGCCCGTCTGCGCGGCGTTGCGAAGCTCGATCTCCGCGCGACGCAGCGCGGCCTGGCTCCGTGCCAGCTCGCCCTTGGCGGCTTCGAGCGCTCGGCTCGTGCGTGTCTCCTCGTCGCGCAAGGGCATCACGTCGCGAGCCGCGCTGTCGATCGCCTCCTGGGCAGCGCCACGAGCCGCGGCGGCGCTCTGGGCGCGGGCCTGCTCCTCGTCCGCACGCTCGGATTCTCGATCGTGCACGCTCCGCGCCGGCGAGAGCAGGGGCGACAGGCTGGGGATCGCGGCCGCCTCGTCCTCGCTGAACAACGCGGTGGCCAGCTCGCGCCGACGCTTGTCGAGCGCCCGGGACAGCACTCGCTCACGCGCTGTGACCTCCGCGAGCCGCGCCTTCAGCTCGCGGCGCTTGAACCACACGCTCGCCGCGTAAGGCACGCTGGCTAGAAAGGAGTCTGGCGGCAGACCGTAGCCCGCCACCTGACGCAGCCGAGCGGCCTGGACTTGCGGCGATGGCGCCTCCACGGCCTTCGGCGTGGGCTTGGGCGGAGGCGCGATGATCTCCGCGTCGAGGACGGGCAGCTCCGCGCCAACCATGGGATCGAAGGGATCGAAATCATCCTCGTCCTCATGCGCCGCGCCGGCCACCCGTGCGTGACAGCTCGCGCAGGACGAGCTGCCCGGCATGAGCCACGCTCCGCAATTGGCACATCGACCATCCACGCGGCGAGGATACCAGAGCGCGGCCCGATCTCGCGGAAGAAGACTCGCGTTCGACCTTCGTGACCGCCCCCCGGAGGTGGGGCCAGCGAACGCTCGCGATGGGAAATGCCCGACGGCACGGCGAGTCTCCGCCAGGGCATGCGGATCGAAGCGACGCTGGCTCTACTGCTCGCGCTCGCCATCCCGTGGATCCCCTGCTCGCGCGCCCCGCCATGGCGCCCCCTGGGCTCGCCCGCGGTGGTGGGCTCGCGACACCGGGTCCCGCTGAGCGTAGAGGGCGCGGACGTGCGCGTCTTCCGGCTGGTGATGGAGCGGGACGCGGGCGTGGTCGTGGACGACTTCGGCGTTCCGGGCGCGCGCGTTTGGGATCAGGAGCCGTGGCGCCTGACGCCGCTCTCGGAGGAGATGGGCCGGCGCGGGCCCGACATGTTGGCCTTTGCCTGCGGCACCAACGAGAGCGCCAGTGCGCGGGTGTCGCTGCCGGAGGTGCAGCGACGCACGGAGCAGGCGCTCGCGCGCATGGGACGACTCGCGGGCCGCGGCGTCGGCTTCATGGAGCGAGAAGGCGCCGTGGTGTCGAACCGCCGCGTCAGCCGTTTTCGCGGGGTCTTGGCCTTCGACCCTGGCCGAAACTCGGCGGCGATGGCCACGGTGACGGGAGACGAGTGCGGGCTGGGCCTCGAGCGCGCGGCTCGGAGCTATCTCAACCTGCTGGCGGCGTTCCGGCTCCTGGATTGCCGAGGCCAGGCCATTCGCTGGAGCAGCGCCAAGCGCTTCAGCGCCGCCGGACACCAGCGGACGAGCCGTGTTCATGCACACCCGCACGCCCCATCGCATGGCTGTGCTCAGCCGCATGCTCGCCGCCCCCGAGCTGCGCCTGCGGGGCATGGTCTTCGTCGCGGGCGGTCCCGAAGCCTCCCTCTACGTGCAGGCGGAGGGCGTTCGGCTGGCGGCCATGGGCAGCTACGAGCATCACTTCTTCGAGTCCGACGGCCACCACGCGTTCTGGGACCTGCCGAACATCATTGCCTTTTCTCGTCGCTGAGGCCTGGAGCGTGGGCCAGGTGCCGACCCCCACGCCGGAGCGAGACCGGGCCGGGCCTCGAGAGCTTGACGTCAGGCGAGGTTCCGCCCGGACGTGGTCTCGGCTGCGTTGACACCCCGGGGGCTGCTTGCTAGACGGCTCGACCCGGATCCCACTGAACAGGGTCCCGCCTCGATCAAATGAGCGCCGACCCGCCCCAGCCCCTGGATCCCGATTTTCGCATCGAATTGCCGGGCTATGAGGGTCCGCTCGACCTGCTCCTGCATCTGATCAAGCAGCACGAGCTGGACATCCTCGACCTGCCCATCTCCTTCATCACGGACCGGTACCTCGCGTACCTCTCCTTGATGAAGCGGCTGAACCTGGACATCGCCAGCGAGTACCTGGTGATGGCGGCCACGCTGGCTCACATCAAGAGCCGCTCGCTGCTACCCCAGGCCCCGCTCGAGGAGGAGGAGAGCGAAGAGGACGAGATGGATCCGCGAGAGGAGCTGATCCGCCGGCTGCTCGCCTACCAGAAGTACCGTCACGCGGCGGAGGACCTGGGCGCGCTCGGAGTGGCCGGACGCGACGTCTTCCCCCGTGGCATCTCGGCGCCCCAGGCCGAGGGCCAGGCCCCCTTGGCGGAGATCAGCATCTTCACGCTGATCGACGCCTTCTCGCGCGTACTGAAGCGCGGCCGCCAGGATCTGGCGCTCGAGGTCACCACCGAGCGCATCACCATCCAGGCGCGCATGAGCGAGATCATCGAGCGCCTCCGAGAGCGTGGGCGCTGCCGCTTCGAGGAGCTCTTCGAGGACATCGAGACCACCTACGACATCGTCGTCACCTTCCTGGCCCTGCTCGAGATGGGCAAGATGGCGGTGGGCCGCCTGTACCAGGCCGAACCCACGGCGCCGATCTACATCGAGTATCGCGCCGGTTCGGAGCTACTGGACCGCGACGACAACGCGTTCGAGCCCTCGTCGAGCCCCCCGGACGACGCGGACGACGACGCGGACGACGACGACGCGGACGAGGAGGAGCCCGCGGCCTGTGCGGAAGAGAGCGACCAGGAAGCGAGCGGCTCCTTCGAGGACGAGGAGCCGCCGAGTGGGGAGAACGCGGAGCTCCGCCTGGACGACAGCGCCGCGAGCGAGGTCGACGACGAGGTTGATTCGGGATCCGCTTCGGCGCATGACGACGAGCCGAAGCCCGGGGAGCCAAGGGACGAAGAGTGAGCATGAGTCAACAAGACGACGACATGGCCGATGAGCCCATGGCGCCCGAGGACGACGCCGTGGACGAGCGCCCCGAGCAAGAGATCACCGCCGTGGGCAGCAAGGCGCACGCGGACGATCCGTCGGAAGAGGACGCTCTCGAGGGCGAAGAGGACGGCGACTTCGACGAGGGCGACGACGCCAGCGGCCCAAGCGTGGACAAGGCACGCCCCACCTCCATCAGCGAGGAGCATCTCGAGAAGGTGTTGGAGAGCCTGATCTTCGTGGCGGACAGGCCGGTCACGGAGCGCCGCTTGGCACGGGCGGCCCACAGCGTGCTCGCCGAGATAAGGCCCCTGCTAGAGCGCTTGGTCGAGCGCTACCGCGGACGTGGCGTCGAGCTCGTTCAGGTGGCCGGCGGCTATCAGTTCCGATCGTCGATGGAGAACGCGCCCTTCGTGCGCAGCTTCGTGGAGCAGAAGCCCGTTCGACTGAGCCGGGCGCAGCTCGAGACCCTGGCCATCGTGGCCTACCGCCAGCCCGTCACACGCCCCGAGGTCGACGACATTCGCGGCGTGGACACCGGCTCCGCGTTGAAGCTGCTGTCCGAACGCGACCTGCTCAAGGTGCTCGGACGCAAGGACGAAGCGGGTCGACCGCTCCTCTACGGCACGACGCCCCACTTCCTGGAGTTCTTCGGCCTCTCCTCGCTCGCCGAGTTGCCCACGCTGAAGGAATTCACCGAGCTCTCCGACGACAACCGAGGCCTGTTCGAGCGCAAGATGGGCGAACCTCTCGACCTCGCCTCCGTGGAAGCCGCCGCCCAGGAGGCCGAAGCCGCCGCCCAGGAAGCGCGATACGAGGACGACGACGAGCGCGAGGACGACCGGCCCGCCGCAGACGACGACGATGACGACGATGACGACGACGATGACGACGATGACGATGACGACGATGACGATGACGACGATGACGATGATGACGACGATGACGATGATGACGACGATGATGACGACGATGATGACGACGATGACGATGACGATGACGACGATGATGATGACGATGATGACGACGATGATGACGATGATGACGACGATGATGACGACGATGATGACGACGATGATGATGACGACGATGATGACGATGACGACGACGACGACGATGACGACGACGATGACGACGATGACGACGATGACGACGATGACGACGACGATGACGACGACGATGACGACGACGATGACGACGACGCAAAGCAGAAGGAGGAGGAGGAATGACCTTCCAGGACCTCATCCTGGCGCTCTCGCGCTTCTGGACCGAGCGCGGCTGTCTGCTCGGTCAGCCCTACGGCTCAGAGGTGGGCGCCGGCACGTTCAATCCGCACACGTTCTTGCGTTCCCTCGGGCCCGAGCCCTGGAACGTCGCCTACGTCGAGCCCTCGCGTAGACCCACGGACGGGCGCTACGGCGACAACCCGAATCGTCTGCAGGCGTTTCACCAGTTCCAGGTGCTCCTCAAGCCCTCGCCTCTCGAGATCCAGGAGCTCTACCTCGACTCTCTGCGCGCCATCGGCACGGATCCGGCGAAGCACGACATCCGCTTCGTCGAGGACGACTGGGAGTCGCCCACGCTGGGCGCCTGGGGTCTCGGCTGGCAGGTCTGGCTCGATGGTCTCGAGATCAGCCAGTTCACCTATTTCCAGCAGTGCGGCGGCATCGACACCAAGCCCATCAGCGGTGAGCTCACCTACGGACTCGAGCGCATCGCCATGTATCTGCAGGACGTGGACGACGTCTACGACCTCGATTACGGCGGGGGCGTGCGCTACGGCGACTTGTTCAAGCGCGCCGAATGGGAGTGGAGCAGCTACAACTTCGAGCAGGTCGACGCCGCGCTCGAGTTCCGGCTCTTCGACGACTACGAGAAGCAATGCGCCGACTTGCTCGGCCTGTCGCAGAAGCGAGGGAAGGGCGGCAGGCTCGTCTTCGAGCGCGAGCCCCTCGAGCGCCTGGTGCTGCCCGCCTACGACTGCGTGGTGAAGTGCAGTCACCACTTCAACCTGCTCGACGCCCGCGGCGCCATCAGCGTCACGGAGAGGCAGCGCTTCATCGGTCGCGTGCGGCTCCTGGCGCGCGCCTGCGCCGAGTCCTTCTTGGCTCAGCGCGAGGCTCTGGGCTTCCCGCTCTTGCGCAAGGGAGACGCTACTCATGGCTGATTACCTGCTCGAAATCGGCACGGAGGAGCTGCCCGCTTCCTTCCTTCGTCACGCGCTCACTTCCCTGGAACAGCTCGCCCTCGAGCTGTTGCGGACCTCGAGACTCGAGGTCGAGTCGCTGGACACCCTGGGCACGCCTCGACGCCTCGGTCTGCGCATCAAGGGCTTGCCCGAGCGACAGCCGGACCGTCACGACGAGGTCGTCGGTCCGCCTTGGGCCGCAGCCTTCGACGAGAACGACGCGCCTCGAAAGGCCGCCGTCGGCTTCGCGCACAAGAACGGGGTCGAGGTCTCGGAGCTGCGCGCGGTCGAGACCCCCAAGGGCCGCTACGTGGCCGCGACGGTCGACGAGCCGGGTCGAGCCAGCGCCGAGCTCTTGAGCGAAGCGCTGCCGCGCCTGCTGTCGCGCATCGCCTTCCCCAAAGCCATGCGCTGGGGCGCGGGCGAGGTTTGCTTCGGTCGTCCCATCCACTGGATGGTGTCGCTCCTCGACGCCGAGATCGTGCCCTGCGAGTTCGCGGGCGTTCAGGCGGGGCGCGAGACACGCGGTCATCGCTTCCTGGCCCCGCGCACCTTCGCCCTCGGCCAAGCATCAGAGTGGCAGAGCCGCCTCGAGACCGCCCACGTCGTCGTGTCGGAAGCGGATCGACTCGCGCGCATGCTCGAGCGCCTGCACGCTGCGGCGGCGGGCCTGGGCGGCGAGCTCTTGGTCGACGAATTCCTGCTCGGCGAGTGCGCCTGCCTGGTGGAGGAGCCCTTCGTCGTGCCGGGCAGCCTCGACCCCGACTTCCTGGCGTTGCCCGCGGAGGTCGTGGTCTCCGTGATGCGGGATCATCAGCGCTACTTCGCGGTGCAGGACCCGAAGACCAAGGCGCTCCTGCCGCACTACCTGAACGTCGTGAACACGGCGCTCGATCCCGAGACCATCTCGCTCGGCAACGATCGCGTGCTGCGCGCGCGGCTCGCGGATGCGCGCTTCTTCGTGGAGCAGGATCGCAAGGAGGCGCTGGAGTCGCGCTTGCCGCGTCTGGACGCGGTCGTCTTCCAGGCGAAGCTGGGCAGCGTCGGCGACAAGTTGCGTCGCGTGGCCTCCCTGGCCCGCTCCCTCGCGAGCGGTTCAGGCCAGGATCCCGATCAGGCGGCGCGCGCCGTGGGCGTGGCCAAGGCGGATCTCGAGACCCTGATCGTGGGCGAGTTCCCCGAGCTCCAGGGCAAGATGGGCCGCTTCTACGCCCTGGGTGAGGGGTTGCCTCAGGAGCTCGCCGATGTCGCGCGCGATCACTACCTGCCGCAGGGCCCGACGGACGCCGTGCCGAGCGCGCCCCTCTCCGCCATCGTAGCGCTGGCGGACCGCGCCGATACCCTCGTCGGCTGCTTCGGCATCGGCCAGGTCCCGACGGGCTCCGCCGATCCCTTCGGGCTCAGGCGCGCCGCGCTTGGCATCATCCGCATCGCCCTCGAGGGCCCCATGGACGTCGACCTGGAGGACCTGCTCGAGCGCGCGTCCGCGGACTACCCGGCGGACATGCTCACGCCCGACCAGGGCGAGCTGATGGAGTTCTTCCGAGCCCGTCTGCGCGTGATGCTCAAGGCGGATCATCCCACGGACGTGGTCGAGGCGGGCCTGGCGGCCTGGCCCGGTCGCTCGATTCGCGACCTCGTCGCGCGCGTCTCGGCGGTGGCCGAGTTCCGGCAGCTGGCGGACTACGAGTCCCTCGCCGTCGCCTTCAAACGCGCCCACAACATCACGGCGGAGGCCGCTCGCGGTGACGTGAATCCAGCGTTGCTGGAGGAAGCGGCCGAGAAGGCGCTGTTCGAGGTCTGGCAGAGCGTGCGCCCACGTCTGCTCGAGGCCGCGGAGCAAGGCCTGTACGCCGACGCCCTGCGCCTGGTCGCGACGGACTTGCGGCGACCCATCGACGCTTTCTTCGATGGTGTCTATGTGATGTCCGACGACGCGCGCGTGAAGGAAAATCGACTTCGTCTCCTCGCCTCCATCGCTGACGCCGTCTCGTCCATCTCCCACCTCCACCTCTTGGTGAGCTAATCATGACCAAAAGCGTCTACTCCTTCAGCGACGATGTCCCCGACGAGCAGCTCAAGCCGTTGCTCGGCGGCAAGGGTCAGGGACTCAACGTGATGACCCGCCTCGGCATCCCGGTGCCGCCCGGGTTCACGCTCAGCACGGAGGTGTGCAACTACTTCCGTGAGCACGACGGGGGATACCCTGAGGGCGCGAAGCAAGAGGTGATCGAGGCGCTGGCGAAGGTCGAAGCGACCCTGGGCCGTCGGCTGGGCGATCCCGAGGCGCCGCTGCTGGTGTCCGTGCGCTCGGGTGCGCGCGTCTCCATGCCGGGCATGATGGACACGATCCTGAACCTCGGCCTGAACGCACAGACCGTCGAGGGCCTGGCTCGCATGAGCGGCGACCGTCGCTTCGCCTTCGATGCCTACCGCCGCTTCCTGCAGATGTACGGCGACGTCGTGCTCGAAGTGCCCCATTCGCGCTTCGAACAGGCCTTGTCGGCCCTGAAGGTCGCCGAGGGACACGCCACGCTGCCAGACTACGCCTTGTCGGCGGAGGCGCTCGAGCGGTTGGCCGCGACCTACCAGGGCATCATCGAGGAGGTCACGGGCGCGCCCTGTCCCACGGACGCGCGCGAGCAGCTCTGGGGCGCCATCGGCGCCGTGTTCGGCTCCTGGGACAACCCACGCGCCATCCGCTACCGTCGCATGCAGGAGATCTCGGACGCCTGGGGCACCGCGTGCACCGTGCAGGCGATGGTCTTCGGCAATCAGGGCGACACCAGCGGATCCGGCGTCGCCTTCACCCGTAACCCCTCCACCGGCGAGCGCGCTCTCTACGGCGAGTACCTCCCGAACGCCCAGGGCGAGGACGTGGTCGCCGGCACGCGCACGCCCTTGGCGCTGACCGCGGCCTCGGCGCCTCCCGGCCAGGAAGGCACCTCCCTCGAGCGCGCCATGCCCGCGGTCTTCCGCGAATTCGTCAGCCTCACGGAGCGGCTCGAGACCCACTTCCGCGACATGCAGGACATCGAGTTCACGATCGAGAACGGCCAGGTGTTCATCCTGCAGACGCGCACCGGCAAGCGCACGGCTCACTCGGCCGTCACCGTGGCGGTCGCCCTGGTGGACGAAGGCGTGATCACGCCGGCGGAGGCCCTGCTGCGCGTCGACGCGAGCTCCCTGGACCAGCTGCTGCACGCACAGCTCCCGACGCCCGAGGAGCTGGCGAAGAGGGGCATCCACGCCCTGGCCGTGGGTTTGCCCGCGAGCCCCGGCGCGGCGACGGGCAGCATCGTCTTCCACGCCGACGACGCCGAGCGTCTGGCCAAGGTCGGCACCAAGGTCATCCTCGTGCGCCGTGAGACCAGCCCCGAGGACATCCACGGCATGCAGGCGGCCGAGGGCATCCTGACCGCGACCGGCGGCATGACCTCACACGCGGCCGTGGTCGCGCGCGGCCTGGGCAAATGCTGCGTTGCGGGCGTGGGCGCGCTCTCCGTCGACTACGCCAAGGCGATCGTCACGGTGCGCCAGAGCGATGGCGCGACGCGGGTCCTGAAGGAGGGCGACGCCATGACCCTCGACGGCTCCCACGGCGCCGTCTACGCCGGGGCGCTCGAGGTCTCCGCCGCCACCACGCTGCCCGAGCTCGACCGGCTCATGCTCTGGGCGGACGAGCACCGCAAGCTCGGCATCCGCGCCAACGCCGACACCCCCGAGGGTGCGCGCCAGGCTCGCGCCCTGGGCGCCCAGGGCATCGGCCTGTGCCGAACCGAGCACATGTTCTTCGCCGACGACCGACTCGAGGCCGTGCGCTGCATGGTGCTCGCGCGCAGCGCCGAGGAGCGCCGCCGCTGGCTCGACAAGATCGAGCCCATGCAGGAGGGCGACTTCCTGCAGATCTTCGAGGCCATGCAGGGCCTGCCTGTGACCGTGCGTCTGCTCGATTGGCCTCTGCACGAGTTCATTCCCAAGCTCGCGGAAGAGCACGAGGCGGTCGCGCTCGCCCTGGGAGACGACGCCAGCGCCGTCCGGCAGCGCGCGGAGGCCATGCACGAGCTCAATCCCATGCTCGGCCACCGCGGCGTGCGCGTCGGGCTCACGGTCCCGGGCATCTATCGCGCCCAGGCGCGGGCCGTGCTCACGGCCGCCTGTCGACTCGCGGAGCGAGGCATCGAGGTCCATCCAGAGATCATGATCCCGGTCGTGGGCATCGCGGGCGAGGTCGAGCAGATGCGCGCGGTGGTCGATGCCGCAGCGGCGGAGGTCTTCGAGGAGCAGGGCCGCAAGGTCGACTACCTCGTGGGCACCATGATCGAGCTGCCTCGCGCCTGCGTACGCGCCGGCGAGATCGCCAAGCACGCGCAGTTCTTCTCCTTCGGCACCAACGACCTCACCCAGACGACCTTCGGCATCAGCCGGGACGACTCCGGGACGTTCTTGCCGGCCTACGTGTCGGAGCTCGGCCTGCTGGAGGCCGATCCCTTCGCCCGCCTGGACATCGACGGCGTCGGCGCGCTCGTGGCCATGGCCGTCGAGCGAGGCCGCGCTACCCGCAGCGATCTGAAGCTCGGACTCTGCGGCGAACATGGGGGAGAACCCCGCTCCATCGCCTTTTGCGCGGAGATCGGCCTCGATTACGTCTCCTGCTCTCCGCCCCGGCTCCCGGTGGCGCGTCTGGCAGCGGCCCAGGCGGCCATTCGGGCGCTCTCAGTCTAGTTTGGCAGCCACGCTGTTGGAGAACTTTGGGGCGCCCCTTGGCGCCAAGGCCAAGGTGCGGTTAGGATTCGACTGAACTTTTTCGCGTCCCGGACGTACCAAAGGGGGTGCGAGTGCCCGAACAGGGCTTTGGTCCACGCGACGCAACCGATCGGCTTTGGGGTACCCATGAGCAGCAGCCATGCGAATTTTGAGGTGATCGACGGGGGGAAAGACCCCGAGGACGCCTTGATAGGCCAGACGATCGACAATCGCTATTCCGTCGAGTCCGTGCTCGGGGAAGGCGGGATGGGGCTCGTCTACCGGGCCCGGCACATCGTCCTGGGCAAGCCTCTGGCCATCAAGGTGTTGCGACCGGACGTCTCCCGGGACGCCGAGATCATCGCGCGCTTCAAGCAGGAAGCGCAGAGCGCCTCCGGCATCGGCAACCAGCACATCATCGACATCAGCGACTTCGGAACGCTGCCCGACGGCTCGACCTACTTCGTGATGGAGTTCCTGGAGGGCAACGATCTCACGCACGTGATCGAGCAGCAGCAGCCCATCGCGCCCAGGCGTGTCACCCACGTCGCTCGCCAGCTCTGTCGCGCTCTGGGCGCGGCCCACGACGCCGGCATCGTCCACCGCGATCTCAAGCCGGACAACATCTACCTGATCAAACGTGGAGACGACGTGGACTTCGTGAAGGTCCTCGACTTCGGCATCGCCAAGGTCGGCGGCAGCACGAGCAAGCTGACCCGCGCGGGGCAGGTCTTCGGCACCCCTCACTACATGTCGCCGGAGCAGTGTGCAGGCAGCGGCGTCGATCATCGTACGGACATCTACGCCCTGGGCGTGATCCTGTACGAGATGGTCACGGGCAGCGTGCCCTTCGACGCCGACAACCTGATGGGCATCCTGACCAAGCATCTGTACGAGCAGCCCAAGGCGCCGCGCGAGATCAACCCCAACGTCCCGGTGGACCTCGAGACCGTGGTCCAGCGCTGCATGGCCAAGGACGCCGAGCAGCGCTACCAGACCATGGCCGAGGTCGTCGCGGATCTCGACCGCCTCGACGCTGGCATTCGCCCCGACGCGACCAACGCCTTCCGCACGGCCGCCGCGACGTCGGCCGCGCTCCCACAGCAGCGCTCGAAGAAGCCGCTCTTCATCGGCGCGGCACTGCTCGTGCTGTTGGGGGCCGGTGCGGTGGGCGCGAGCGTCCTGTTCGGAGACTCGCCGACCCCGCCCGCGGTGGCCCAGCCGATCGTCGCCCCGCCGCCCGACCCCACACCCGTGGCGGCACCTCCGACCGCACCTGCCGTGGGCACGGCGGTCGCCGAGGCTCCTCGCGTGAGCGTCACGAGTGTGCCGCCAGGCGCCGAGGTCTGGCGCGGCGACGAGCTCCTCGGGAACACGCCACTGGAATTGCCCAGGCCGAGCGGCGACGACCGCCTCGAGCTCGAGGCGCGATCCGCGGGATACGTCAGCCAGCACTTCGTCCTGAGCCGCCTGACCGTGGCCGAGCAGCTTCGCATCACCTTGGAGGCGGAGCGCACGCATCGACGCCCGAGCGGGCGGCGCACGCACGAGGCCGAGGCCGCCATGACCGAGACGCCCACGCCGGCCATGACCACGGACATGCGCCGCCACGGTCTGCCCCAGAGCGAGGTGCTCGACCCCTGGGCCGCCGGAGGCAACTGAGCTCGAGCACGGCGCGAGTTTCCCGGCGTATCGCGCGCCATCAGGTTGCTCCGCTGCGCGCAGGCGACTACCTTCCGCCGCCATGCGAGACCATCTTCGCGGCTTGCCCCTTGGAGCCATCGCGCTCCTCGCTCTCCTGAGCGGCGGATGCCTCGACAACACCGGCATCACCCCGCCCGGGCGCGAGTTCAACTTCCCCATCGCGGGACGTCTCTGGCCCGCGGATGCCCCGACCCATCTGCTCGTGGCGAACACGAACTTCGACCTGCGCTACAACGGTGGAACCCTCTCCACTTGGTCTCTGACGCGGCTCGACGAATGCCTCCTGACCTGCAGCGAGATGGGTATCGCCGGGGAGGACTGCTACGTCACGGATATCATTCGGCCCGGCTCGGACGAGGTCGCTTGCCCTGGGCTGTTCAAGAGCGAAGTCATCATCGACTCCTTCGCCGCGGACATCGCCCTCTCGCCGGCGGGCGACCGCGTCTATGTCCCCGTACGTTCCAGTAGCGAGCTCTTCCAGGTCGAATTGGCCTCCGACGGCACGCTGAGCTGCGGCCCAGATCGCCGCTGCGACGACAGCCATCAGGGCGTGGACGACAGCGTCGCGCGCGAGCAGGGGATAACCTTGCCCGTCGATCCCGTGGGCATCTACGTCGGCTCCGCCTCCGCGGATCTGGGATTGCCCGAGGGTTCAGGCGACTACGTCTTGCTCTCCCATCGCGAGGGCGCCACGAGTCTGCTCTCCGCCGGCACGCCCGGAACCCAGGCCAGCCTGATCGACGTGCGCAAGGACTTCGCGCCGAACCTGGCCAGCATCTCACGCGATCCCAACTCGGGCTTGATGTGGATCCCCAGCGCCAGCCGGCCCGCCATCGATCGCGTCGGAGTGGCCGCCGACGACCGCTCGATCCTGAGCGAGAGCTTCCTCTACGACGCCGGCTCCCTCCCGCTGCGCGGCATCGACACGGGCGCCGCGGGCTACGGCGACGCGCGCCAGGTCGTCTTCGATCCGCGTGGCCTGCACCAGGCCTATGTGCTCTCGCGCCAGCCACGGGCGCTGTTCATCGTCGCGCCCGACGAGAGCCAGGACGGCGTCGAGCTGCGAGGTGAGGTCGATGTCGGCTCGGGTCCGTCGCGCGTCACCGTCGCGGTGCTGCGCGCGGGCACGCCCGCCGAGCACACCCTGGCCTTCGTCAGCTGCTTCGACAGCCGCGACGTCTACATCATCGACGTGGACGCGCCGCGCCTCGTCTCCGTCTATCGCGGCGTCAGCGGGCCCTTCGACCTGGCCGTCGATCCGGTCACGGAGCAGCTCTACATCACCGACTTCCGCGCCTCCGTGATCCGCGTCGTGGACATCGCGCCGACCTTGGACTGCCTCGCCGGCACCGCGAGCGGGGAATGCACGCCGCGGCAACTCGGCATGCTGGGGCGCCCGCGCGCCATCGTGGAGCTCCGATGATGTCCCTAGGTCTCAGGCCCCTTGGTCGCGTCTCAGCGTTTCTGCTGCTCGGCTTGGCCCTCGCGCTGGGCCTGGCCGGCTGTCGCCAGAGCGGCACCGTGGTCACGCCCGTGCGCTTCGACCGACCACGCGCTATCGCCTTCGCCTGCTTCGACACCACGACCCACCTCTTCGTGGAGCGATCGCGCTGTGAAGGTCTCGAAGAGGTCTCCACCGAACCCGTCGGTCTGACGGCTCTGGTCGCCCAGACCGCCCGCGGTGAGGTCGCCGCGGTGGACCTGCGCACCGGGCAGGTGCTCGACAGCGACAGCCTGGTGCCGGGCTTCACCTTCCGCCGCGTGGGTGTCGACCCCGTGGCCATCGTCGTGCCCGCGAACGCACCCGCGACGACCTATGTGGCGAGCCGCGGATCGCGCAAGATCCAGTGGATCCCGACCGCCGACTTGCGCCCCGACGCCGTCGGTCCGAGCTCCTCGACGGGGGAAGTGGTCCTGGATCGCGGTTCCCCGTCGGACCTCGCGCTCTCGGCGGATGGCACGATGCTCTTCGCCCCGCTGGCCGACATCTCCGCGCTCGCGCAGATCCCGATCCTGGCCGACGGCAGCCTCGGCACGCCGACGATCCTGGACCTGGATGGCGCCATCCCCGCAGCCGTCGTTGCTCCGGCCGCCGATCCGTTCGAGCGCATCTGCCCCACGTCGGCCGCCCTGCGAACCCTCCCTGCGATGGCACCGCGGCCCACGGATGACTTCCTCGGTCTCAGCCCCGCGCCCGTCCGCGTCGTCGTCGATCCCGACAGCGGCGACTTGTGGATCGCGGACACGAACCTGCCCCTGATTCACCACTTCTCGGTCGACGCCACGGGCGCGACGCCCCTCACCTCGCTGAACGTCGGCGCCCCGGTCGCGGATCTCGCCCTCACGCCCGTCGTGCCCGCCACACTAGGCGCGATGGCCGAGAGCGCGCCTGCCCGCTATCTCTACGCCCTCGACGTGAGGGGTGGCGACGTGATGGCGGTCGATCTGCTCGACGGCTCCGCGAGCTTCGGCGCCGTGCTCTCCGTGAACAGCGGCCTCGCGACTCCCGATCGCATCCACTTCCCGTCCCGCGCGCGGACCCTGACCGTGCTCCAACCACAGCCCACCGGCACGGTCTGCGTGCCCGGCATCGACTCCGAGGAGGAGACCGCCGCCGCACCGGACTTGCTCCGTGGCGTCTTCCTCGCCATCGGACTGGCAGACGGTTCTGCTCGCATCGTCGACGTGTACGATCTGGATGCCGCCTGCCGTGGTGGCAACGGATGCAGTTCCCCAGCGAACGTCTCGGACGTCAACGTCTTCATTCGCCGAAACGAGCCTCGCATCGGCGCCGCCCTCAGCGCGAGCGTCGGCATCCAGACGAGCCCCACCTTCAGCTTCGAGTCGAGCCCGGGCGTGCTGGACGACACCGGCCGCGACCAGGCCCAGGCGGGTCCGGGACTGCAGGCGCTCGACGCCTGCCCCGACTTCATGTCCGCGATCTGGCCCAGCACCGCTCAGGATGGCGCGGCGAGTCCCGTCGTGTGCGCGGCCACCGATCCGTGGGAGCTCCCCGCCGAGCGTTGGACCGCGACCTGGGAGGCTGCTTTGCCCGGCACAGGTGGTCCCGGTCGTCTGCTCAGCGAACTCGACGGCGCCGCGGGCCCGTGGCTCAGCGCACGCGCGGGTGGCGTTTGCGCCCGTGGAGTCCTGGGCGCCGACGACACCGCCAGCCTTGGCGCCGACGATCCCCAGGCCGGCTACGGCGGGGACGAAGTCGTCATCACCTCGGATCTGCCCGTCGCGAGCGAAGCGCTGCCCGGCTGCGAGCCCTTCCTCACGCCGACCGACGGCACCGAGCGCGACCCCGTGGGCTTCGCCATCCTCGCCGCCTCCGACGACCGCCTACGTCTCGGCGATTCCTTGAGCGCCGCCTACAGCTTCGACGACGTCCTGACCTGCTTCCCGGGGCTCTTGACCTACGAAGTCCGCAGCCGCGCGGCCTACACCGTCCTGGGTTCCTCGAGCGCGTTCATGCACCGCGTGGCGGCGGACGCCTTCGGGCGTTGCGCGGTCGATCCGAGCGTCGTGGTCGATCCGACCGAGCCGAGGACCTTCTTGCCCGGACGAGCCGTGGCTGGAAGGACCTTCGACAACGGCCTGGTCGCGTTCACGATCCAACACGAAGACATCCCCGGCGGACCGGCACCGAACGCCCGCGCTCAGCTGACCTTCTCGCTCTCGCGGGTTCCTCCGGGGCTGGGCGCCAGCATGCGCTCCGCGGAGGGCGTGGGCGCGACCGCGGCCATCGTGGACGAGCTCGTCTGGAGCCCGATCGACCAGAGCCTCTTCGGCGTGGACGGGCACGGCGACCGGCTCGTGCAGATGAAGATGGATCCCTTCCGCGTGGTGCGGTCGCTGAGATGACGCCCCCGGCGTCTTCGGGTCGGCGTGACGCTGGCAAGAAGAAACATACGCCGGTGATGCTCCAATACCTCGAGGCCAAGGAGCGTTTCCCGGACGCGCTGCTCTTCTTCCGCCTCGGCGACTTCTACGAATTCTTCTTCGAGGACGCCGTGCGCGTGTCCGAGCTGCTCGGGCTGCAGCTGACGTCGCGCAGCAAGGGCCCGGACGGCGAACCCATCCCCATGGCGGGCTTGCCCCATCACGCCGCGGCGAGCCGCATCGCCGAGCTGCTCACTCAAGGGCAGAAGGTCGCCATCTGCGAACAGATGGCCGATCCCGCCAGCGTCCGTGGCGTAGTGCCCCGAGAGGTCGTGCGCGTGATCACGCCTGGCCTCTGCCTCGAGCCGGACGCCCTCGACGCACGCTCGG
>JAACVI010000274.1 GCA_009992505.1 Myxococcales bacterium | reverse complement strand
CTGGTGGAGGTGCGCACGGCCGACGCCGAGGCCTACGACCAGGCTCTCGCGGGCGGGCGCTATGATCTTCGCCTGGAGACCATCGTGCCGCCGCTCCTCAACCCCAGCGGCATCCTCGGTGCCGCCTTCGCGGCCACGGGCCAGGCAGGACAGGCCCGCGCCCTGGCGCGACTGCCCAACCTGATCGTGCCCCAACCGGCTCGGGAGGCGGCCGCGCGTCTCGACGCGTTGGTGTTGGGCCGACGCAGCGACGTCCTCACCCACCCGCGCGACCTGGGCGGGGTCGAAGCGCATGCCTTCGACGGGCTCTTGCACCTGGCGGATCTCTACCTGCGCCGCCCCAACGCGTCCGGCCACGGGAGCGCGCCATGAGAGGGCTACGGGCGCGTCTGTTGCTGGTCTTCGCGGCGGCCGCGCTGTTGCCTCTCGGCGCCTTTGGCCTGTGGGCGGGTCAGCGCCTGCGCACCACGACGCAGGCGGACTTCGAGCGCAGGCTGGCTCAGCTCTCGGAGGCGGCCGAGGCACGGGTGGACGCCCGCGTCGCGCGCGATCGCGCAGCCCTGGGTCGGATGTGCGAGCACGATCTGTTGATCGATCGCCTGCTGGTCGACCTGGCCTCCGGCAGCTTCACACCGGACCGCGAGCAGGAGTTCGTCAGCCTCCTGCCCACCTCCATGCGCGCGCTGGGCTTCGACAAACTGACGGTGTTGCGCGCGGGCGAGGGCCGCGAGGCCGGCACGATCCTGGGCGCGGGAGACAACCCCGATCGCGCGGGCGCCGTCGACCGGGTGTTGCTCGCGGAGATGCGTCAGGCCCACGGCACCGCCTTCGTGCCCGCGCGACGCGTCCTCGCCGACGGTCGCTTCGCGGGCGAGAGCGAGCTCGCGCTGGGATGCACCGCCGCGCGCGATGGCGTCCAGGTCGCGGTGGTGGGCGCGAGGTTCCTGAACGCCGACTACCTCACGGGGCTCTCGGGTCCGGGTGACGAGCTGGGGTTGTGGTGGACCGGGAGCGGCGGCGAGCTGCCCGAAGGCGCCCGACGAGGCGGGGGTACTCGGCCGGTGCACGCCTTCGCCGACGCCCGCGGCGAGACGGTCGTGCGCCTCGTCGCCGTCGCCGATGACGCGCGCGAACGCCAGGAGCTCGCGACCCTGACGCGCGGCTTCGGCTTCGGCTTGGGCGCGGCGGGAGCCTTGGCCTTGCTCTTCGCGCTGCTCGCGGGCCTGCGTGTGTCGCGACCTCTGCGCGAGGTCGAGGCCGCGGTGCAGCGCGTGATCGAGGGCGACCTCGAGTCCACGGTGGACATCCACGGCAAGGGCGACGCGGGACGCGTGCTGGCGAAGTTCAACGAGATGACGGAGGAGCTGCGCGCCACGCGCGAGCGCATGCTGCGCGCCGAACGCATCGCCGCCTGGCGCGAGATCGCGCGGCGCATCGCCCACGAGATCAAGAACCCCTTGTCGCCGATCCAGCTCTCCATCGAGACCATGCGCAAGACCTGGAAGAAGCAGCACCCCGACTTCGAGGAGATCTTCGAGGAGTCGACCTTGGCCATCCTCGAGGAGGTCGGTCGCATGAAGCGCATCGTGACGGAGTTCAGCGACTTCGCGCGCATGCCGCGGCCGCGCGCCGAGCGCGTGGACGTGAACGCGTTGGTAGAGCACGTGGTCGGCCTGCACGCGGGCGGAGACGTCGCCGTCGAGGCCGAGACCACCGAGCCCCTCGAGCTGCTCGGCGACTCGGAGCAGCTCACGCAGGTGCTGATGAACCTGGTGCAGAACGCCACGGACGCGGCGGCGGCGCGTCACGGACAGCACGGCGGACGCGTGCGCGTGGTGGCGAAGCCGGACGAGCACGGCGTCTCGATCGAGGTCCTCGACAACGGTCCGGGCATCCCCGCGGAGGATCGCCTCAAGGTGTTCGAGCCCTACTTCACCACCAAATCCCACGGCACCGGCCTCGGCCTCGCCATCTGTGAGCGCATCGTCGGCGACCATGGCGGACGCCTCAGCTTCGGCGACGGAATCGACGGCGGCGCGGGCCTCTCGATCTGGCTACCGCTGACGGGACCACCGGCCGAGATTCAAGCCACGCTCTCCGACGCCGTACTTCCGCTGACACGCAAGCGCTGAGTCCCGACGCACGGACTCGCGTCGCGGAGCGCTTGATGGCATGCTTCGGGCTCGAACGAAGGACGGAACTTTTGTTCTCACGCTTGATGAATCCTCTCTGGTCAGCATCGCTGCTACTCGCGTCCTGGGGCTTGGGAACATATCCGACGGTCGCGTCGGCGCAGGACGACCCGGGGCGCATCCACTTCCAGGCTGGCGCCTCGGACTACGAGTCCGGCGACTACCAGCACGCCTTGGGCGAATTCCAGCGCGCCTACGACCTGAGCCAGCGCACGCAGCTCTTCTACAACATCTCCCTCTGCTACCAGCAGCTGGGGGATCTGGAGCACGCGGTCGAGTTCTTGGGTCGCTACCTGAACGAGGTGGAGGAGATCCCGAACCGCGCCGCCCTCGAGCGCAGGCAAGAGAACCTGACGCAGCGCCTCGAAGCGGAGCGCGCGGCGGCGGC
>JAACVI010000273.1 GCA_009992505.1 Myxococcales bacterium | reverse complement strand
CATCTTCGCGGCGGCGGCGTTGACCGCCGAGCTCTTGATGGGGCAGCCGCTCTTCTCGGGCCCGAGCGAGCTGTCCGTGCTGTTGGCCGTGCGGGACGCGGACATCCGCGCCTTCGCGCATCGTGCGGCCGAGCTGCCGGAGGATCTGCGAAGCGCCCTCGAGGCTGCCCTGCGTCGGGATCCCGACCATCGGACGTCGACGGCGGAGGAGCTGCGCATCGCGCTCGAGCCCTTCGTCAACGAGCCCGCGAAGCACCTGGCCAGCGAGCTCGGGGCACTGGTCCGGCGTGCCCACGAGGCCTCGCGCGACACCAGCGAGCCGCGTGAGCGCTCGTCCTTGGCGCGCACGGTGGAGGCCGACGCCCACATGCTCCTGGCGCTCTCGCCGGGCGAGCTCTCACGCACCCCGACGCCGCGCGTCACGCTCGACCCCAACGGTCCCACGGCGTCGATCTACGAAGTGGAGCGAGAAGGGGCTCCGTCCAAGCCCTACAGCTACGCCGGTCTGGTCGCGGCGTTGGTCGGTGGCGAGGTGGACGTGCATGCGCGTGTGAGCGTGAACGGCGGCGAGGCCAGGCCCGCCCATCGCATCCCGGAGATGGTGCGTCACCTCCTGCCCTCCACGCGTGAACCCGCTCTCGGTCGCGCGCGATTGGGCGACACCAGCGAGCTCTTCGATCTCTCGGTCACGCCCGCGACGGAGGTCTTCGGCTACGCCTACCGCATGCGCTTCTCGGGCCTCGCCGTGTTCGAGCTGGAGAGTCGCCGCAAGGAGGTGCACTTCGTGCAGGGCACGCCGGTGCGGGTGGCGTCCAGCGCGCGCGAGGAGCTGCTCGGTCAACGCCTGGTGGCCGACGGAACGCTGTCGGAGGGCGAGCTCTCTTTGGCGCTGGCGATGATGCCGCGCTACGAGGGCCGACTCGGAGATACGCTGCTGGCGCTGGGGCTGCTGACGCCCATGACGCTGTTCCGGGCCCTTTCGCGGCAAGCGCGGGAGCGCCTGGGCGAGGTGAACGAGTGGGCAGCGGGTCGCGCCGCGCTCTATGGCGAGCTCGAGCTGCGTCCTCGCGGCTTCCCGATCGAGGTCCAACCCATCGAGTTCTTGCGCGACGGATTGGTGCGTCGCGCGGGCGCGGGCCTCCCGCTCTTCGCGCCACCCTGGTCCGGAGCGCGCCTCGGTGCCGAGCCCTGGCCGCACGGGGTGACCGCCCTGTCCCCCGAACTCGAGGCGCTGCGAACGCGCTTCGCGACCCCGCTCCGGGTGGCGGCGTTCACGGAGGATCCGACCATGAATTCCATCGAGGTCGCGCTCCTGCTTTCCCTCGGGGCCCTGAGATGGGTAGCGTAGCGCCATGACTCCGGACGATCCCCGCATCGGCGAGATCTTCCTCGACCGGCTGAAGGTGATCCGTCACATCGGCGGCGGCGGCATGGGCGCCGTGTACGAGGTGGAGCATCTGCGCACGGGGCACATGCGCGCGCTGAAGATCGTGCGTCCCGAGTACAGCGCGCAGCCGCGCTACATGCAGCGCCTGCTGCGCGAGGCCAAGGTCGCCGCCACCTTGAAGACGCCCCACGTGGCCGAGACCCTCGACGCGGGCATGCTCGAGGACGGAAGCGCCTATGTGCTGATGGAGCTCTTGCATGGTCGCCCGCTGATCGCCTTGCTCGAGGAGCGCCGCCAGCTCGAGCCGGACGAGGTCGTGTGGATCGCCAGCGAGATCTGCCACGGTCTCGAGGTCGCCCACGCCGCGGGCATCGTGCATCGGGATCTCAAGCCCGAGAACATCTTCCTGGTCCCCAGCGGCGAAGACGGCGCGCTGGTGAAGATCCTCGACTTCGGGATCTCGCAGTTCCCGGCCTCTCTGGCCGAGGCGCCGGATCGCCTGACCCGCGAGGGCACAATCCTCGGCACGCCTTTCTACATGTCGCCGGAGCAAGCCGCGGGTCGCAAGATGGACGCGCGCACGGATCTCTACGCCCTCGGCGTGGTGATGTACGAGGCGCTGAGCGGCAGCCTGCCCTTCGACGCGCCGACCATCGGCGAACTCTTCCTGCGCATCGCGTCCGGGGAGTACATGCCGCTGGGTCAGCGCTCGCCCGAGCTCGACCCCAACCTCGTCGCCGTGGTGCAGCGCGCCATGCATCGGAAGCCCGACGAGCGCTACGGCTCCGCGGCCGAGCTTCGCGAGGCGTTGAGGTCATTCCTGGGTCGGGGACCCGCCGCGCCTGGGCGCGCCACACTGCGCCTGAATGCCTTGGCCCAGCCCCCGGCGCCGCGCGCGGACACCGTGGACTACGCCTCGGCGCCGAGTGCCAGGGAGTGCGGGACCATGGCGGCGGGTGACTCCGAGCCGCCCTCCCAGGATCTCGACCACACGCCGGCCGCGGGCGTGGCGCTGGTCTCCCCCATCCCGGCGTCGTCGGGCGCGTCGAGTGAGCCAGCCCCGGCCGTGGCGAGCGCAGCCCCCGCCAGTGTGCCCGCGCCTCGGGCGGCGTCGATCCCTCCGCCCGCGTCCATCTCCGCGTCCCTCGCGCCGCCTGCCTCGACCGCGCAGGCTCCTCCAGCCCCGGCCTGGCGTTCGCCTTTGCTCCTCGCGGGTGTGGTCGCCGCCGTCGTCTTCGCCCTGAGCCTGTGGTGGGGCGTGGGCAGGACGCCGGATCCCGCGGACCCGCCGTCCGAGGTCGCCGTCGACGCGGGCGTGGCCCAATTGCCCGTCGTGCCGCGCACTCCGTCGCCGACGACCGATGCGGACGCGGGTACGGCCCTGACGGTGTCCCCCACGGTCGTGGCCGCTCCCACGGACGTCGAGCTTCCCGCG
>JAACVI010000079.1 GCA_009992505.1 Myxococcales bacterium | reverse complement strand
CGCTCCCGAGCAGTGCCGTCCACCACCTATGCATCACGCCTCGCGGGCGGGCTCGAGGATCAGCTTGCGCTCGTGGAAGCTGTGACCGGTCAAGGCCTCGACCAAAGCGCTCGTGTGCGCCTCGGCCACTTCCACGAAGGCGTGCTTGTCGCGCACGCGGATGCGACCGATGTCGGCCTCGGGCACGCCGCCCGTGTCGCGCAGCAGCGCCCGCAGATCGTCGCGGCGCACGCCGTCCTTGCGGCCGACGTTCACCCACAGGCGCGTCTGGCCCGGACCGGGCTCCTGGCTCGCCCGGGCCTTCTGCTCGAGCTCCGAGTCGTCCTTGCGTGCGGCCGTGGCGTGGGTTCGCGTGTTGGGCTCGCGCGGTGCCTCGTTCGCTTCCGCGCGAGGCGGCCGCGCTGCGGACTTGCTCGGGGCGCGCTCGCCCTCGGGCTTGCGGCGTGGGGCGCGCTCGCGGCGCGGCGGGCGCTCGGCGGCGGACTCCGCCTCGGCCAGAGCTTCGGGGCGGCGTTCGCGGCGACTGGCGGCGGCCAGCTCGTCCGGGGCCTCGATGGGCGAGAAGAAGGTGCCCAGGAGCCCGGCCAGGAGCTGCTCGGCTCGCGGGTGCGTGAGCAGCCTGCGCGCCACGGCCAGATCGACCTCCTTGGGGCTCGCGCTGAACGCGCCCTCGAGCAGCTTCACGCGATCGGCCTCGCGACGCGTGCGCTCCTCGCGTCCGCTGGGAAGGCTGCGCTCGACCGGGAAGATCTTGTAGGTCAGGCGCAGGTAGTAGAGCGTGCCCAGCTCCTGCGGGCTGACCAGCGAGATCGCCGTGCCGGTGCGGCCCGCGCGACCGGTGCGGCCCGTGCGATGGATGTACTGGTCCACGGCGTTGGGCATGCCGTAGTTGATCACGTGGGTGAGGTGGCTGACGTCGATGCCGCGGGCGGCGACGTCGGTGGCGACGAGGTAGCGCAGCTCGCCCTTGCGGGTACGGGCCATCACCTTCTCGCGCTCACCCTGGGGCAGATCGCCGTTCAGCCAGTCGGCGTCGAAGCCCGCGCCGCTGAGGGAGGCGGCCACCTGCTCCGTCTCCGCCTTGGTGTTGCAGAAGATGAGGGCGCTCTCCGGATCCTCGATCTCGAGCACGCGCACGAGGTCGCGGTCGCGGGCCTGGCCGCTCACCATGTAGACGAAGTGCGAGATTCCGAGCGCGCCGACCGCATCACCCGAGAGGGTGACGAAGGTCGGGTTGGTCATGTGACGCTCGGCCACGCGCTGCACGGGGCCGTCGACCGTGGCCGAGTAGAGCAGCGTCTGATGCTTCGCGGGCAGCCGCTCCATGATGGCGTGGAGCTCCTGCGCGAAGCCCATGGAGAGCATCTCGTCGGCCTCGTCGAGCACGAGGACCTTGAGGCCACGCGAGTCGAGCGTTCCGCGCTTCAGGTGGTCGAGCACGCGTCCCGGGGTGCCGGACACGATCTGCGCTCCGGCCTCCAGCGCGCGGACCTGCGGGTCCATGGCCGCACCGCCGTAGATGGCGACCGTCTTCAGGCCATCGTTGGCCGCGATGCGCTCGATCTCGCGCGCGCTCTGCAGCGCGAGCTCACGGGTCGGCGCCAGGATCAGCGCCTGGACGCCCGGCTCATGGCTGACGATGCGGTCGACCAGGGGGATGCCGAAGGCCGCGGTCTTGCCCGTGCCGGTGCGCGACTGGACGATCAGATCCTCGCCCTTCACGGAGGGACCGTAGGCCTCGATCTGTACGGGCGTGGGCTCCGACCAGCCGATGTCGGCAATGGCTCGCCGGACCTCGTCGCGCAGGGGCAGGTCGTCGAAGCTGAGTTGGGGTGCCGCCTGGGCGGCCTGGTCTGCGGGAGCGTCCGCGCGGGTCTGGCTCTCGGTGGTGTTCATCCTACAATCGTCTCTCTGTTCATGGCTGCGAGTCGGCAGCGAGCTTGCGTAGCTCGGCGACTCGTCGGCCCTCGTTGCGGTCGAAGCGCCAAAGGGTCCGCTCGAGGCGGAACCGCAGGCGCTCCAACGAAGTGGTGGGGAGGCTGGGGCAGCGTGCCCGAAGCGTGTGAAAGCGGGCGTCCCAGGCGCCGAGCCACTCGGGTGGAGTGGCGCTCGGTGTGTCTCCGCCGCGGCGCATGTGCTCCGCGGCGCGATCCAGGAGCGTGGTCTCGAGGGCCGCGCTCTCGCCTTGGCAGTCGAGGGCGCCGTTCGTCGCCGCGGGCACTTCGGGCCAGAAGATCGGAGGGATGATGGAGCGGAAGCCGGCCACGATCACGAAGATCAGCGCCACGCCATAGATGGCGAGGGCGATGCGTCGGGAGGTGGAGAGGGGCTTGTGGCGGCTTGCGCCATCCGCGTCTTCGGGTTCGTTCACTGGGTCCTAGGGGCTCGGGCGAGGCGAAGCTCGCGGCCGTGGATCGCCGTCGGTTTAGTTCAAGCGGGGTCTTCGGGCAATGCAGCCGCCGATTTCTTCGCTTCAGCGGCCTTGCGCTCGTCGCGCTTGCCCCAGGCGAAGAGGCCCATCGTGACCAAGCCCGTGAAGGCCAGGAAACATAGGCAGCTCCCATACCAGTAGAACGCGACGGTGCCGGTGCCCATGGATCGCCTAGGGAATCGGGTAGAGGCGGGCCTGAAGTGCGCCTCCGGTGATGAAGCCGACGATCATCAGGCCCTGGCTGGCCGAACCACCCGTCGCGACGACAGGGGCGCGGCCTCCAGACGCGACCAGGAAGGCGTCTCCGCTGGGCATGGACTCGCGGTTCAGGGCGGGCTGCCCAGCCCCGTCGAGGAGCCGCGCGTGCACGCCGCCGGCTTCGACCCAGACCGCCGCGAAGCGCTCGTGGCCTGCGGCGAAGGCGAGGTCGGTCGCGCCGGCCCCGCTGAGATCCATCGAGAGGCCGACCGGCGTGCCCGTGGCGTCGAAGGTGCGTGCGCGGATCTTGCCCGCGGTCGCGTCGAGGAAGGCGACGCTGAAGCGTCCGTCCGGCAGCGCCGCGGCCTTGGCACTCGACTGCACGCCCGCGGCGTCGGCCGTGACCAGGACGGCGTCGGCGTCGGTGGCCGTTCCGTCCGCGCCGAAGCGTTGGTAGTAGACGTCGTCGTTGGCGCTGAAGGCGACCACGAAGCCCGAGCCGCCGGCGGCGACGCTCGGCGCCTGGATGCCGTTGAGCCCGGTGCCCAGGATCGCGGCGGCGCCCGCCCCGGTGGTCGATCCCGCGGCGAAGAGCTGGACGCTG
Source organism: Myxococcales bacterium (assembly GCA_009992505.1). GTDB lineage: Bacteria > Myxococcota_A > Polyangia > Polyangiales > Houyiibacteriaceae > JAADHO01. The sequence goes on along the minus strand of JAACVI010000079.1, from coordinate 8,967 downwards.
GCGCCCGAGGCGCTCTGGTCGTTGGTGAAGGCGACCAACGCCGTGCCGTTGGTCATCATCGCGAGCGACGGGTGGCCCTGCGCGCCCGTGGAGGAGCCGGCGGCGGTGGCCGGATCTCCGAGCGCGTTGCGATCCGAGTCGAAGAAGCGCACCAGCGCGTCGCCTCCGGGATCGGTGCCCACGAAGTGTCCCGCGTAGGCGACGGCCAACCGCACCGAGCCCGAGGCGGCCGAGCTCTGGCTCTGAATGCCCGTGCCCACGACGCCCACGCTCACGGTCTCGTCCAGGGCGAGGGCGGTGGGTGACGAGATGTGCTGACCTTGGGCGTCCAGCAACATCATCCTGACCTTCTGGGTGCCCGTGCCGTCGTCCATGGCGAAGGAGTCATAGGTCGCGACGACCCGCGCGCCGTCGGCGAATGCGATGGCTGGACCTGCCGAGGAGCCCGCGGTGTTCAACGTGGTCGTGCTCACGGCGTAGGCCGAGGTCTTGCAGCTCATGCACGGGCTCGGCGTCGTGCCCTCGCATTGCTCGTCAGGGGAGAGCACGGCGTCGCCGCAGATGCCGGGATTGATGATCTGCTTCATCTCGACCGAGACCTCGCGCGTCTCGCCCGCGGCGATCACGACGCCGGTCTGGCAGCCGGTGGCGATGAGCTCGTTCGGGCCGACGCCCGAGAGGGGATCGGTGCCGCGACCTCGCACGAGCACGGTGTAGGTGCCGGGATCGAGCAGAACGGAAGCGCCCGCCGAGATGGCGAAGGTGATGTCGACCACCGCGTCCATGACCGGGACGCCGGGCGTGGTGGGCAGCTCGGGATCGAGCCTTCCGCCCGCGCTGCAGGCGTGGCCCGCGGCGGGCAGGACCAGGAGCCGCAGATCCGAGGTCACGTCGTCGAGGATGCCCAGCGGATCGATCAGCGCGAGCCGGGCGGGCTGGGGCGCGTCGCTCGCGCAGGAGACCAGCGCCACGGCGCAGCTGAGGACGAGGCCCAAGCGGAGGGGCCGTGAGGAGAGCCGGGAGGTGGCGGCGCGTTTCTGCATGACGCCGGCATGCTACCCCGGATGCCTACCCCGCGCCCAGCCCTGGTCGGATCCGCCCGCTGTTCCCGGATCCGGCGGTCTCGTCAGATCACGAGCTTGTAGCCGACGCCGTAGGCCGTGAGGATGTGTCGCGGCTTGTCGGGGCGCTCTTCCAGCTTCTTGCGCAGCTTGACGATGAAGTTGTCGACCGTGCGCGAGCTCTGGGTGGGCGCCACGCCCCAGACGTTCTCGAGCAGCTCCTCGCGCGAGACGGGCTCGCCCGCGTGGGCGTAGAGGTACTTCAGAAGCTCCACCTCCTGATACGAGAGTGGCTCCTCGCTGCGACCCCGGGTCAGCGTCTGCGCCTGCGGATCGATCACCCACTCCCCCACGCGGAAGGGTGCCGAGGTGGGCGGTCGCGTGGCTCGGTCGCGACGCCTCAGCAGCGCGCGAATGCGAGCCACCAGCTCGCCGAGGGCGAAGGGCTTGGTGACGTAGTCGTCGGCGCCGGCGTCGAGGCCGCGGATCTTGTCGACCTCCTGGGCCCTCGCCGTGAGCATCAGGATCGGCACGTCCAGGTTTCTCCGACGCACGGCCTCGCACACCTGATAGCCGTTCATGTCGGGCAGCATCACGTCGAGCAGGATGCAATCGGCGCTGCCCTCGTCCAATCGCAAGAGGGCGTCCTCCCCGGTCGCGGCGTGAACGACCTCGAAGCCCTCGAAGCCGAGCGCGTCCGCCAGACCGAGGGCCACGGCCGGGTCATCCTCCACGATCAGGATTCTGCGGACTTCGCCGGATGAGGCCATCGGGCGCGAGCCTACCACGACCCGATCAAGTCGAGGGATCTGGCGCCGGGATGGGCAAGGTGAAGCTGACGATGGCGCCGCCGTCGGGCGCGTTCTCCGCGTGGGCACGCCCGCCGTGAGCCTCGGCGATGCGCGCGACCAGAGACAGGCCGATGCCGCTCCCTCGCGTGCCCGCGTCGCGCCGTGAGCGATAGAAGCGCTCGAAGACGCGTCGCAGATCGGCCGGGAGGATGCCCTCTCCGTGGTCGCGCACGCGCACCTCGACCCAGCGGGGCTTCAGCTCGAGGCTGAGCTCCACGGGCGCGCCACCGCCGTACTTCACCGCGTTGTCGAGCAGGTTGACCACGGCCAGGAGCAACGCCTCGGCGTCCATCTTCAGCTCGGGCACGTGCTCGGGGCACGTGAACGAGATGTCCGTGCCCTCGCGCTCCATGCGATGGCGATAGGTCTCTAGGGCGCGCTCGAGCACCTCCACGGGATCCCCGAGGCGCAGCTCGTAGCGCAGGCGTCCGCGCTCCAGGGCCGAGAAGTCGAGCACGTTGTCGATCAGAGCGCTGAGCCTCTCCGACTCCGTGCAGATGATCTCGAGGTACTGCGTCCGCTTCTCCGGGCTCGCCACGCGGCCCGTGCGCAACAGATCGCTGAACATGCGCACGACCGTCAGCGGCGTCTTCAGCTCGTGCGAGACGTTGGCGATGAACTCCGCCTTCAGAGCGTTGAGCCTGCGCTCCTTGTTCGAGGCCCAGAGCAAGAAGCTAATGCCCAACAGGATGACCAGGAACGAGGTGCCGATCAGCCCGACCTCCGTTCGCTGCCGAGAGCGACCGTGGGCGTCGAGCAGCGGCGCTTGCTTGGGCGCGACCTGCAGGCGCCAGCCGTAGAGCGTGGTGGGGAAGCGATGACCGACGAGGTAGTCGCCCGCGTGCGCCAGGCTCGGGCCGTACACACGGTGACCGTGCTCGTCGACCACGTTGGTCAGGCGCTTGCCTTCGTCGGTGGCGAAGAGCCGCGGAAACTCCTCGCGCACGATGTAGGCCGTGTCGTGGTGCAGGGCCAGGTACATGCGGCGGCCGTGGTGGATCAGCGCGCGATAGGAGATCAGGTAGTTCTTGCCGCCGTAGTCGCGATGCAGGTGCTTCAGGCGTCCGGGGCGCAGGCGCTGCAGCTCGAGGTCCGGCATGATGCGTTCGACGAAGACCTTCTCGAAGTCCTCGCGGTCCGTGGCGTCACCGCGGATGGCGTAGCCGACCACGTTGCCCGCGTCGTCGAGCACCATCACCGCGCGCACGGAGGGCGAGATGTCCGCCGCGCGTGGACGCCAGGTCGTGTTGAGCGCCTCGGGTGCGTCGAGGACGACGCTGTCGAGCACGGCGTTGTCCGCCGCGATCACGTACTGCTCGATGATGTCGACCTTCTCGCGCACGAGCAGCAGGGTCGAGGCCGCGATGGCCTCGTCGCCGAGCTGGGCGAACTGGGTGGCCGTGAGCCAGGAGTAGTAGCCCAGGATGCCCGCGGCGACGGCAATGGCCGGCACCAAGACGAAGTAGACCAGAGACGAGCGGAGTCGCTCCCTCGTCGCGTGGCCTAGGCGTCGCGCCAAGGGCTCAACCTCGCTCCGCCCGCATGGGACGCGTCATCAGCTCTACGACGGCCTGCTTGGGCGAGAGCCCGTCGTAGAGGACGGCGTAGACGGTCTCCGTGATCGGCATGTCGACGCCGATCTTGAGCGCGAGATCGCGCGCGCTGCGGGTCGTCATCACGCCCTCGGCCACCTGGGTCATGCCGGCTAGGATCTCGTCCAGGGATTGGCCACGACCCAGATGCAGACCGACCGTGCGGTTGCGCGAGAGATCGCCCGTGGCGGTGAGCACGAGGTCGCCCATGCCCGAGAGACCCGAGAGCGTGAGCGGGTGCGCGCCGAGGTTGACTGCCAGGCGCGAGATCTCCGCCAGGCCGCGCGTGATCAGCGCGGCGCGCGTGTTGTAGCCGAAGCCCAATCCGTCGGCGATGCCCGCCGCGATGGCGATCACGTTCTTCATCGCGCCGCCGACCTCGACGCCGATCACGTCGTCGGTGGAGTAGACGCGGAACCGATCCGTCGTGAACGCCTCTTGCACCTTCGCGGTCACGGCCTCGCCATGACCCGCCACGCTGACGGCGGTGGGGATGCCCGCGGCGACCTCCTTGGCGAAGCTCGGACCGCCGATGCAGGTGAAGAAGTGGCGCTGACTCGGCGGCAGGTGATCCTCGAAGATCTCCGAGACCAGATCGAGGGTGCTGTTCTCGATGCCCTTGCTCGCGCTGGCGATGGCGGCGTCCTCCGGCAGCAGCGGCATGGCCTCGTCGAGCACACCCCTCAGACCATGGGTCGGCACCACGCTGACCAGAAGCTCGGCGCCGTCCAGAGCCTCCGCGAGGCTCGCCGTGGCGTGCAGGCAGTCGGCCAGCGCGAAGCCCGGGAGGTAGGCCTTGTTCTCACGGTCGCGCTCGATGGCCTCGGCCTGCGCCGGGCGGCGCGCCCAGAGCTTCGTCTCGTAGCCCTTGTCCGAGAGCAGTTTGGCGAGGGCCGTGCCCCACGAGCCCGCGCCCAGCACGGCGACCTTGGATAGCGTCATGGCCCGAGCCTACCCGAGGCGGGCGTGCGTCACCACGGCGAGGCGCGACGAGCGCGTTGGCAATTCGCGCGGTCGTGCATCGGCGAGGAGAGGCTGCACGCGCTGCCACGCGAAAGGCCCCGGGCAGAGCTCCGTGAGGAGCTGCGCGCGGGGCCTTCGCGGGAATCAGCGGCGGTTACGCGCTGGCCGGCGCGGAGCCGGTGTGCGCCTTGTCGGCGTCGCGCGCGGCGTCCTCCGTGAGGATCAGCTTCAGCGAGTCCGGCTCGACCAGCGCGTTGGCGAGCACCTCGTCCATACGCGTGACCGGGATGAACTCGAGCTCGTCACGCACCTCCTGGGGGACCTCCTCGAGGTCCGCCATGGTGCGCTCCGGGAGGATGACGCGCTTGATGCCGGCGCGATGGGCCGCGAGGACCTTCTCCTTCACGCCACCCACGGGCAGCACGCGGCCGCGCAGGGTGATCTCGCCCGTCATGGCCACGTCGGGTCGCACGTGGATGCCGGTGAGGAGAGAGACGAGTGCCGTCATCATGGTGACGCCGGCGCTCGGTCCATCCTTGGGCATGCCGCCTGCGGGGATGTGGATGTGGATGTCCGCGTGGTCGAGGAAGTCCTCGGCGATGCCGAAGTCCTTGGCGCGCGTGCGCACGTAGCTCATGGCCGCCTGCGCCGACTCCTTCATCACGTCACCCAGCTGACCGGTGAGCTGCAGCTTGCCCGAGCCGTGCATCTTGGTGGCCTCGATGAAGAGGATCTCACCGCCGACGCTGGTCCAGGCCAGACCCGTGGCGACGCCCGTCTCGGCCGTGCGCTCCGCCACCTCAGAGGTGAAGCGAATGGGTCCGAGGTAGGTGCGCACGTTGTCTCCCGCGTCGATGACGAAGGGACCCCTGTCGCCCTCGGCCACCTTCACGGCGACGCCGCGGATCACCGCCGCGAGCTTGCGCTCGAGGTTTCGAACGCCGGCTTCCCGCGTGTAGTAGTCGATCACTTCGGCCACGGCGGCGTCGGTGAAGCTGAACTGCTCGGGGGTGAGGCCGTGCTCCTCGACCTGCTTCGGGACCAGATGATCCCTCGCGATGTCGAGCTTCTCGCGCCGCGTGTAGCCGGGGATCTCGATGATCTCCATGCGGTCGCGCAGAGGGGCGGGGATGGTGTCGCCGACGTTGGCCGTGGCGATGAACATCACCTTGGACAGATCGTAGGGCACCTCGATGTAGTGATCGCTGAAGGTGTCGTTCTGCTCCGGATCGAGCACCTCGAGCAGGGCCGCCGCCGGGTCGCCGCGGAAGTCGTGGCCGATCTTGTCGATCTCGTCGAGCATGAACACCGGGTTGATGGTCCCGGCCTTCTTCATCCCCTGGATGATCTGACCGGGGAGGGCGCCGACGTAGGTGCGTCGATGGCCGCGGATGGCCGCCTCGTCGTGCACGCCGCCCAGCGAGTTGCGGACGAACTTGCGGCCGAGGGCGCGCGAGACGGATCGACCCAGGGAGGTCTTGCCCACGCCGGGAGGCCCGAGCAGACAGAGGATCGGTCCCTTCTTGTCCTTCTTCAGCTTGCGCACGGCGAGGTACTCGACGATGCGCTTCTTGACCTTCTCCAGGCCCGAGTGGTCTTCGTCGAGTACGGCACGCACGGCGGCGATGTCCATGTTGTCGGGCGTCTCACGGCGCCACGGCACATCGAGCAGCCAGTCGAGGTAGGTCCGGACGACCGTGTACTCGGCGGAGCCGACCTGCATCGAGCGCAGACGCTTGAGCTGCTTGCGCGCGACCTTGTCGGCCTCGGAGGGCAGGTCCTTCTTGACCAGGCGCTCCTCGAGGGCGTCGAGATCGCCTTGATCGCCCTCTTCCTCGCCCAGCTCTTCCTTGATCGCCTTGAGCTGTTGACGCAGCACGTACTCGCGCTGGTTCTTGCCCATCTCCTCCTTGATCTGGGAGTTGATGCGCTCGCGCATCTTCAAGATCTCGAGCTGCCTCGTGAGCAGCCGGAGCACCTTGCGGATGCGATCCTTGGCGTCGATGGTCTCGAGCAGCTGCGCCTTGTCCTCGACGGGGGCGTCGAGGTTCGCGGCCACGAGGTCCGCCAGCTGTCCCGGCTCCTGGATGGAGTCGATGAGCGACCCGGCCTCACGCGGCAGCTCCGGCATGAGCTGAATCACCTGCTTGGCGACGTCGCGCAGGCTCATGGCCAGGGCTTCGGCCTCCACATCGGTCGCCGCGGCTTCCGTGAGGCGCGAGATGCGGGCCTTCATGTAGGGCTTGTCGCCGATCACCCGCTCCATGCGCACGCGCATGAGGCCCTGGAGGATCAGGCTGTAGTTGCCAGAGCTGTGCTTCAACGCCTTCAGCACGCGCGCCGCCACCCCGACGGGGTAGAGATCGGCCTGCTCCGGATCGTCCGTGGACGGATCGCGCTGAGAGAAGATCGCGATCACCGGCTGGTCTAGGTTCTCGATGTCCTCGACCAGCGCGACGGAACTCTCGCGGCCGACGTCGAAGGGGGCTACCGCGCCTGGGAAGAGCACGGCGTTCCGGATGGGTAGCACCGGCAACTCGTCCCCAAAGATGGGCGTGAGTTCCGTAGTTTCGATCGGGTTGTTCTCGTCGTCCGACATGATCACCTGTGGATTTCGGGCTGGGTCGGAACATAGTCATCGCTCCGAGGGGGCGCAAGACATGCGAGCAGGCGGGGGCCGGTCCGATTCTCCTGTTCGTACGTTGTCCGTGGGGGCGCGCGCCTTCATACTCCGCGCGTGACGCTCGGGGACCACACTTCGGCCGCGGCGGTCTGGTGGCGCCGGCACCGGCTCGACCTGCTCTTCGGGACACTCTTCGCCGGGCTCGCGGCGCTGAATGTTTGGCCTTTCTGGGCCGTGCACTGGCTCGCCGGCACGGACACGGGCGGCCACATCGAGCTGATGGACATCGCTGGGCGCCTGCACGACCCGCGCACGGCCTACAGCACGACCTATTATCTGGGCAGCTGGATCGCCCCCAACACGGTGGGCGTGCGCCTCTCCCAGGCCCTGCATCCGTGGCTGTCGACCATGACGCTCGCCAGGCTCATGCTCAGCTTCTACGTGGTGGGCGTGCCTTTGGGCTGCCTGGCGATCACCCGAGCCTTCGATCGCAGCCGCTGGCTCGTGCTGCTGAGCTTCCCGCTGGTGTTCAACTACACGCTGGCGATGGGGTTCTTCAACTACGTCGTCGCGCTGCCGCTGCTGCTCGTCAGCGTCGCGATGACGCGAACCTTCGCGCAGCGTGGCGGTTGGCTGCGCGCCGTGGGGCTCGTGCTCCTGTTGTGGCTGACCTTCTTCACCCATGCCTTGGTGTTCCTGGTCGCTCTGGGCATGTGCGCCTTCGTGCTCGTCGTGTCGTCGCCTGGTTGGCGCCGGCTGGCCCAGGGCGCGGGGATCTTCGCGCTCGCATCGAGCTTCTGCGCCCTGTGGTTCGCGATGAAGCTCGGCGTGGTCGGCTCCGAAGAGGGCCTGATGCATCACGCCGTGGCTGGCACGATCTGGCCGGACCCCGAGCGGCTCTTGACGCGTCTGCCCGGCATGATGGTCGACTTCGTGCGCGGGCCGACGGACGACGCGCTCTTCCTGGGCCTGGTGACCGTGTGGCTCGTGCTCCGGCTCAGCTCGCCGCCGCGTCGCGAGGACGTGCAGGAGCCACCGCTGGGATTCCGCCTGACGATCGGACGTGACGCCCTGGCCTGGATGGCGCTCCTGGTGCTGGTGGCGTTCTTCACCTTGCCCTCCCATGTGGTCGGCATCTCCCTCGTCTCGGAGCGCTTCGCCTCGCTCGCGCTCGTGTTCGCTCTGCTCACGCCCCGCCTGCGTCTCGACAGCTACTGGACGCGGGGCGCGCTCGCGCTCGGGGTCGCCCTGTGCGCGGTGTGGACGAGCTACATCGGTCACGAGCTCCATCGCTTCGACGTGGAGACGGCGCAGCCCCTCGCCGCTCAGATAGCGTCACTGCCGGACGGCAGCTTCCTCGGCTACGCCCTGGCCAACGACATGCCGACGCGTCTCACCCAGCCCCAGACGCGGCATCTGGTGAAGGAGCTGCACACCGTGATCAACGGCGGCATCACCGACGACAGCTTCGCCTTCCGCACCACGGCGCCCGTGCAGTACCGCTCCGGCAAGACGCCGCCGCGACCCTACGGCGCCTTCTGGACGCGCCGGGCGCAGTACCAAAAGTGCGACTTCATCGTGTACAGCGGGCTCCACGCGCCGCCGCTGAATCCGCTGCGCGGCTGGGTGCGCGAGCGCTGGCATGGGGGTGTCTGGTGGCTGTACGAGGTCATCCCCGTCGAGCCCGTGACCCTTCGTCCGGGCGGCACGCCCGCTCAGCGGGTGCCGGCGCCGGCCGCGCCCGTTCGTGCGGGCACGGTGCGCCCACCTCCCTTGCGCCCGGGCCAGAGCCCCACGGCACAGAGGGCCAAGAACCCGACGACGAGGAGCCACGACGCGAGCGTGAACTCGCTCGGCCGGTAGCGCAGACGAAGGTC
>JAACVI010000078.1:12551-13979 GCA_009992505.1 Myxococcales bacterium | reverse complement strand
CAGCCCACCGACGCTGATCTGGCACCGGACGTCAGGCCGCCGCTGCGAGATCCGAGATTTCTCGCTGGTAGGCGGTTGACAAGCGCAGGTACGGGACTCGACCGCGAGTTGAAAAACTCCTTGGCACCAGCGTCGGGGTCGGGCTACGTTGGCGTCCATATGACAACTATCCGCCATAACGGGAATCTCCTCGCGCTCCTTTGCCTGTCCGGTGTCGGCCTCTTGGCCCCCGGCCTGGCGCATGCTCAGGATGCGGATGGCGACGGCGTGCCGGACGTCCGCGACGTCTGTCCGACGACGCCACCAGCGACCACGGTCGACGGCGCTGGATGTGACGCCTTCTGTGAGGTGGTGGACTCGACGTCGGATGTCTTCCTGCGCTCGCGTCTGCTCGAGGTCGGCACGCACGCGGCGGGCTCCTTCGGTTCCTCGATTGCGCCGCCCGCGAGCTGGCACGCACGAGTGACTGGCGCGTCCACCGATCGACTCGGCTTCGTGGCCAACCCCCAAGCCGACGGCTGGACGAACTACAACGGTGACTTCTTCGTCCCAGGAACGCCCGAGGAGGGCTTCGGCCTCTCCATCGGCGGGAGGAACTACTACAACGGCGGTTTGGTCGGCAGCAATGGCATCGCCGGCGGCTTCACGGGCACACGCGTCGAGTGCCTGCCGCTCGTCTGCGGTCGTCGTGGCGGTGGCTCGGTGTTCTGGAGTGGCGCGGTCGCGGGCATCAACGTCGACCACACCTACTCCGTGCTCAACGAGGGGCTCTTCATCCTGGTCGAGGTCACGCTGACGAACACCACGGGTGCCGCGCAGACGGTCACCTACCTGCGCAACGTGGACCCGGACAACCAGCGGCCGCTCACGGGCGTCTACGCGACGAGGAACACGATCATCAGCCAGGGAGACGGCACGGCCGCCTCCCTGGCGCTGGTCAGCGCGGAGACCGACGCCGTACCTGGCGTGGCCGACGCCTCCTACATCGCGCTGCTCTCGTCCGATCCCGACGCGCGCGTGACCTATGGCGGCTTCAGCAACCGCAACCCGAACGACGTCTTCGACTGCACCGGAGGCCTGACCTGCGCGACGGGTTCGTCGACGACCCGCGACATCGCCATCTCTCTGGCCGTGCGCAAGACGATTCCGGCTGGACGCTCTGTCACCTTCTCCTATGCCTACACCCTCGACGTGGTGTCGGTGGCCACCTCCGCCGCCTGCACGGTCCCCGCGATCTGCGGCGACGGTGTGGTCGAAGGTACCGAGAGCTGTGATGACGGCGGCACAGCCGCCGGCGATGGCTGCGACCCCACCTGCAACTTCGAGCCCGGCTACGTCTGCACCGGGTCCCCGAGCGTGTGCGTTCCGGACTGCGGTGACGGCATGATCGTCGGCGCGGAGACCTGCGACGACGGCGGCACGGCGGCG
>JAACVI010000078.1:0-12512 GCA_009992505.1 Myxococcales bacterium | reverse complement strand
CGAGCACGTGCGCTCCGGTGTGCGGCGACGGCATGATCATCGGCGCGGAGACCTGCGACGACGGCGGCACGACGGCGGGCGACGGCTGCTCCGACGCCTGCGCGCTCGAGACCGGCTTCGTCTGTGTCGGCACGCCCTCCGTGTGCGGTATCTGCGTCGACACGGAGGCGGGCGCCACGGCCGACCTCGGCTGCATGGCGGGTGCTCCCATCTGCGTGGGCAGCGGAGTCACGGCGTTCTGCGCGCCTTGCGTCGATGACACCAGCGGCGGAATGGACACGGGCTGCGCGGCGACTGCGCCGAGCTGCGACACCTCGGGGGCCCCGGCCCACCTCTGTCAGGCCTGTGAGGACACGGCGGCGGACGCTGGCGTGGACAACGGCTGCGTCGCGGCGACGCCCGTCTGTGGCACTGGCAGCGCGGGCGCGCCCACCTGTTTCGAGTGCGTCACGGACGCGCATTGCAGCACGGGCACGGTCTGCAATGCGGCGGGGGCGTGTGTCCCGGGCTGCGCGGACGACTCGGATTGTGTGCCGTCTCCGGCCACCCCGCTCTGTGACATCACCGCGCGCAGCTGCGTCGAGTGTCTCGCGGACACGGACTGCACGGGCACGGAGATCTGCTCAGCGAGCAGCGCCTGCACCTCCATCGACACGGATGGCGATGGCGTACCCGACGCCGACGACCTCGACGACGACAACGACGGAATCCCGGACACGTCCGAGGTCGACCCGAGCTTGGTCGGCGACAGCGACGACGACGGAGTGCTCGACTACGAGGATCCCGACTTCGTCACCTGCACTGACGCGGACGCGAATGGCGTCTGTGACGAGCTGCCCGAGTCCGTGGACTTCGATCAGGACGGCATCGCCAACCACCTCGACCTGGACGCCGACGGTGACGGCGTGAACGACCTCGTCGAGGGCGGCGGGGAGGACACGAACGGTGACGGCCTGGTCGACGACTTCGTCGATGGCAACGGCGACGGCCTGAACGACGCCTACGCCGCCAGCCCGCTGCCGCTCCCGAACACGGACGGGACGGACGGCCCCGACTTCCTGGACGTCGACGACGACGGTGATGGTGTCAACACCATCTTCGAAGGCCCGACGGCGCAGGACACGGACGGCGACGGAACGCCTGACTACCTCGATGCCGACGACGACGGTGACGGGATGCCGACCGTGGACGAGAACGCCGATCCGAACGGCGACGGCGATCCCGCAGACGCGCTCGACACGGACGGCGACGGGACGCCCGACTATCTCGACCCGGCCGACAACTCCGACGCTGGCATGTCCGACGGTGGCATGGCGGACGGCGGCGACGCCGGAACACTCGATGGCAGCGTGCCCAGCGGTGGCGGCGTCTCCGGAGGCGCGCTCTGCAGCGCATCGCCTGGCCCCGGTCGCTCCGCACCCATCTGGCTGATTTTCAGCGCCCTGCTGTCCATCCTGGTCGTGCGCCGTCGCCGCTCCTGAGGACCAGCCCCAATGCCCAATCAAGATCTGCAATCGAGGATGACTCTCATGACCTCCGCTCGAATCAGCGTGTTCGCGTTGGCTCTCTCCCTGCTCGTGCCCGGCCTGGCATCGGCTCAACGCGGCACGCTCGATCGCTACCGCGCCTCCGAGACGACGGAAGACGATTTCCACCTCAGTCGTCCCGGCGACTTCGGAGACGGTCGTTTCGCGGCGCAGCTTCAGCTCGACTACGGCCTGAACCCTCTGGTGTACGAGGCTCGACTCGGTCACCCTGGGTCCGAGATCGAGGCCATCGTGCAGCACCAGCTCACGGGGACCCTCGGCTTCGCCTACGGCCTCTCGGACAGGTTCGTTGTCTTCGCCGGCTTGCCCATCGTGCTGGTCATGAACGGCGCAGCGGACGCGGCCGCGGCGACCTACGGCGTGCCCTCCGCGACGGGCGCCGGTCTCGGTGACGTCTACCTCGGCGCGGGTGCGCGCGTCGTGGGTGAAGACGGCGGCGACTATGTGATCGGCGCGCAGTTGACCCTCACCCTCCCGAGCGGCGGCGCCGCCTATCGTGGTGACCGCTCGCTCAGTGTTCACCCCGAGCTCTTGGGCGAGGTCCACTTGGGCGCGGGCGCTCGGCTCGTGCTCAACTTGGGCGCGCTGATCCGCGACCCCACGTCGTCGTCTGCGAGCAACCTCGAGTTCGGTCACGAGCTCACCTACGGCGCTGGTGTGGCGATCCCCGTGTGGACCGACCCCGCGGCCTCGACCACGCACCTCGACGCCCACGCTCAGCTCTACGGCGCCTCGACCTTCTCGCTCCTGGGCGAGAATGGCGCGACGGATCTGGAGGCGACCGCCGGCCTGAAGTTCTTCCACGAGTCCGGCGTCGTGGCGGGCCTCGCCGCAGGCCCTGGCCTGATGCGTGGCTTCGGCAGCCCGGACCTGCGCGCCATCGCCAGCGTGGGCTGGGCGATGCCCCAGGAGACCGGTCCCGTCGACATCGACGGCGACGGAATCATGGACGACGTCGACGAGTGTCCCACCGAGGCCGAGGACGTAGACGGCTTCGAGGACGAGAACGGCTGCGCGGATCCGGACAACGACGGGGACACCATCCTCGACACGGACGATCCGTGCCCGAACGAGCCTGAGACGGTCAACGACTATCAGGACGAGGACGGCTGCCCGGACGAGATCGGTGATCGCGACGGCGACGGCATCTTGGACAACGTCGATCAGTGTCCGGACGAGCCGGAAGACGTCGACACCTTCGAGGACGACAACGGCTGCCCCGACCCGGACAACGACGGGGATGGCGTGCTCGACGCCGACGACCGTTGCCCGCTCGAGCCCGGCGTCGGCGCGAACCACGGCTGTCCCGACCCGGACCGCGACGGTGACACCGTCGTCGACCGCCTCGACAACTGCCCGGACGAGCCGGGACCGGTCGAGAACCAGGGCTGCGCCGAGCGTCAGCAGGTGGTGATCGGCGATGGTGGCCTGCAGATCGTCGACCGCGTGTACTTCCGCACGAACCGCTCACGCATCCAGCATCGCAGCTTCGCGCTGCTGATGAACGTGGCCAATGTCCTCAACGCCCACCCCGAGATCCAGCGCATCCGCGTCGAGGGTCACACCGATGATCGGGGCAGCCGCGAGAACAACATGAGGCTGAGCCAGGCGCGCGCCGAGGCCGTCGTGACCTTCCTCGTGGAGCGGGGGCACGTGGCCGCAGGCCGCCTCGAGGCGCAGGGTTTTGGGCCCGACCGCCCGCTGGTGCCGGACGCCACCTCGGCGGAAGACCTGGCGAAGAACCGTCGAGTCGAGTTCAACATCCCGAGCGACACCCGCATCCAGGAGCGAAACTCTGGACCCGGCGCCGACACCGTCGATTGACCTGGGCTCGAGCGGATACTTGCCGCTGGGTGACCATCGGAGATAGGCTGCCGTCACCCGTGGACGACCGCACAAAGCAGATTCTCGCGCTCGGCCGAGAGCACTACGAAAAGCGTGAGTTCGACAAGGCGGAGCACTACCTGCGGCAGGTCGTGGACCGGAACCTCAAGTTCGCGGACGTCTACAACATGCTGGGCGTGATCAGCCACGATCGCGGCGAGTTCGAGGATGCCCAGAAGTTCTTCGAGAACGCGCTGGCCATCAACCCGAGCTACACCGAGGCGGCCCTGAACCTCTCGGTCACCTACAACGATCTCGGTCGCTACGACGAGGCCAAGCGCATCTACCAGGCCGCCATCGCCCACGGTGAAGAGGGCCCGGGGCAGCTCGATCCCTTCGTGCGCGGCAAGATCGCGAACCTCCACGCCGAGGTCGGTCAGGCCTACGTGGACGCCGGTCTCGTGGCCGAGGCCATGCACGAGCTGCGCAAGGCCGTGCTGCTCTGCCCGCACTTCGCCGATCTGCGCCTGAAGCTCGCGAACCTCTACCGCCAACAGGGCGATCTCGACGCCGCGCGCTTCGAGCTCAAAGAGGCCATCGTGCAGAAGCCCGGCTACGTGCCGGCCCACGTCGCCCTGGGCGTCGTGCAGCTCGCCCTCGGTGACAACAACGCGGCCTGCGAGTGCTGGCGCGAAGCGCTGAAGCACGACCCCGGCAACAAGGCCGCCGAGATGTACCTGCGCATGGCGGAAAACCCGCCCGCCTAGTTTCGCCGGGCCGAGTCCAAGTTCCAGAAGCTCGCGGCGCGCGCAAGCGCTGCGCCCTACGTACGTGTGCTGCGTCGGCTAGGGATCCATCGGGGTGAGCTCGACCTCTCCCGCCTGCGAGTCGAGCTCGGTTACGACGCGGAGCTGGCAGCAGAGTCGCACCTCGGGGCCGTCGCCGAAGGCCTCGAGCGTCTCGCGTTCGTCGTCCGTCGCCGCCTCGAAGGCCTCGGCGCCCCGCACGACCTCCACCCGGCAGGTGCCGCAGTTCGCCGAGCGGCACGAGAAGGGCACACCGAACTCGGGCTCGTCGTCCGCGAGATCGATCAAACGGTCGCCCGGCCTCAGCTCCCACACGCGGTCGCTCAGGCGCAGTCGGATCACGTCGACCAGGCGCGCTGCGGTCCGAGGTCGTGCACTTCGCGGCCCGCCCGCTTCAGCATGGAGAACGCGCGCGCCGAGCGAGCGCCCGAGTGGCAATAGACCACGATGGCGCCCTTCGCGGGCAGACCCTCCAGGCGCCGACCGAGCTCGTGGAGCGGGTAGTTCACGGCGCCGGGCAGGTGGCCCGAGGCGAACTCGCCGGAGCTGCGCACGTCGACCAGGGTCGCGCCGGACTTGACCAGGGAGCGTGCCTGCTCGCCCGGAATGCGCCTGCGCGCAGCCATGATCTGCTTGCCGATGACGAAGACGAAGAACGCGCCGAAGGCGATGTAGAAGAAGTAGTCGTTCACGCCGCGACTATGGGCGACCGGTGGGTGGCTCGCCAGTCCACGGCGGCGGCGGGGGATGATCTTCCGCGCCCTTCTGGCATGCTGGGAGCCGGCATGGACCGCACGTCCCCCATCTCCACCGACGCGGGCCGTCCGCGCAGGGTGCTCTTGCTCGACGACGACGCCCGCTTCCGGCGCGCGTTGATCCCGCAGCTCGAGGCACGGGGCGTCGAGGTGCGTGAGGCGCAGCGGGCACGGGACGCCGACGTCATCTTGGCGTCCCAGGTCATCGACCTCGTGGTCGTCGATGGGCTCCTGCCCGACGAGAGCGGGATCGACTGGATCGTCCAGCGCCGTGAACGCGGCGGCAGCCTGGCCATCGTCTTCTGCTCCGCCTTCTTCCGCGACCTCACCACCTTCAAGCGCCTGACCATGGAGCTCGGCGTGCTCGGAGTGCGGCACAAGCCCGTCGACCCCGACGTCTTCGCCGATGATCTGGTGGGCTTGATGCCGCGTCCCCACGCCGAGCCCACGTGCCGGCGTAGACGCTCGAGCTCGGACGCCATCCTCTTCCTGGCCGAGGATCAGGACCCGTCCCCCACCTGTCCCGCCATCCCCACCATCCTGGTGGCGGACGACGATCCGGCCATGGTGGGCTACCTCGCCTCCATCGCGCACGATCTGCTGCTGAACCTGGTGGGCGCGACGGACGCCGAGAGCGCGCGCGCCGCCGCCGTGGCCCACTCCGTGGACGCCGCCTTGGTGGGCGTGCCCTTCGGCGAGCCGGACGGGGCGTCGGCCTTGATCGCGGGCCTGCGCCTGCACGATCCCGATCTGCCCGTGGGCGTGATCAGCCTCGAGGGTGACTTCACCTCACGCCGCCGCGCGGCCGCGCTCGACGCCTACCGCCTGCTCACCCACCCCGTCGACGCAGACGCCTTCTCGCGCATCGCCTGGGAGCTCGAGACCTCGCGTTGCGGCGCTCCTCTTCGGGTGGCGTTGATGCCCAGCGCGGATCCCGACGAGGAGTTGCTCGCGGGCTTGGCCGCCACGGGCGCCGACGTGCAGCGGGTCGTCGACTTCGACACGCTCTTCGAGTTTGTCCGGCCCGACGCCGTCGTGCTCGCGGGCGGACTCTACGATCGTGAGGTCTGCTCCATGGTGCGCGCCTCCGACTCGTGCGGCGACGCGGCTATCGTGCTGGCCGAAGCACGCTCCCCCGGCGCGGCCACGATCGCGGGCGCGGATCTGTGCTTGAACACGCTCCGGCCCGAAGAGCGCGCGGACGCGGTGCTCGCGCACGCCCGGCGCGTCTGTCGACGTCGTCGCGCCGCCCACGTCGACTACCTGACGCGTCTGCCTCGCCGTCCCGCCATCGTCCGTGCTCTGCGCGCGCGCTTGGCGGCGGCTCACCGGGAGGGCCACGCCTTCTCCCTCGCGCTCGTCGACATGGCGGACCTCGCCCGCATCAACCGCGATCATGGACGCATCGCCGGCGACAGGGCCTTGAGCGTGGTCGGTCGTTTGCTCGCTTCGCGCCTCCGCGCCGAGGACCTCCTCGGCCGTTGGGCGGGCGACCGTTTCCTGATTGGCTTCGTCGGCGCCGATGCGGGCGTCCCGCAGCACGTGCTCGGGCGCATCCTGCCGGAGCTCGCGGAGATGCCCATGACCGTCGGCGGGGAGGCGCTCAGGCTCGCTTTCCATCACGGCGTCGCCCACTACCCCGACTGTGGCGAGACCCTGCGCGAGCTGCTGGCCCATGCCCACGAGGACCTCACCGCGCGCCGCACTCGCGCCTGATCCCGGCTCGTCCGTCAGCGTGACTTGCATCACATAAAGTCACCAAGTCGTTGCCGATCGTCCCCATCCTTGGATCCCGTCACGTCGGGCGGTACCATCCGGGCCCCTCGCGTCCCCCCGCGCTTGGGAGTCGACGTCCACAGCGCCGTCCTACAGGCGGTTTCCGCACATTCCCGACCTCGAGAGAGCACTCGATGAATCAGACCACAGACATCCTTCGCGGACAGCTCGAGCGACATTTCGACCTCGAAGAGATGCAGGCGTTGGCCAACGACCTGCTCGGCGTCACGCCGGAGGAGGTCGGCGGTCAAAGTGGCGCCGGCGCTTTCGCGCGCGCGCTCGTCGACTTCTGTCTCGAAAAGGACGCCCTCGAGGCCCTGGCCGACGCCATCGTGCTCTCGGGCAAGGACGCCGCCGTGGAGCTCGCGCCCGTGTACGCGCATCGCTACGGCCCGCGCCTCGAGCCCGGACAGGAGCACGGCGGCTACCGCATCCTGAAGGTGCTCGGCGACGGCGGCCTCGGCGTCGTCTACCTGGGTGAAAAGAAGGACGGCGACGGCGGCTCCCATCGCTACGCCATCAAGGTGATGCACGGTGAGCTGTCGCGTGACCGCTCCAACGTGCGCCGCTACCTGACGGCGCTTCGCGCCATCTCCGCCGTGCGGGCGCCGGGCATCGCGCGCATCGTCGACGTCGGACAGCTCGAGGACGCGCGCCCCTGGGTGGCCACGGAATTCGTCGAGGGCCAGACGCTCGCGGCGCGACTCTCACGCGTCTCCCAGCTCCACATCAACGAGGCGCGATCCATCTTCGAGGGTGTGCTCCAGGGGCTCTCGGCGCTGCACGCGCGCGGCCTCGTCCACGGCGACGTGAAGACGGGCAACGTGTTCATGACGCGCCCCGAGAACCGGGATGGAACGCGTGGTGAGCCCACGGGTGTGTTGGTCGATCCGGCGGTGCATCGGCTCTTCGCGGGCGGCTCCAACGCCGCCGGCGCCATCGGCTCGCTGCGCGTCTTCGGCGACGCCAAGGGCATCGCGCCCGAGGTCGCGCGTGGCGGCACGGTCGGCGTGACCAGCGATCTGTACGCGGTCGGCGCCATGCTCTACGAGGTGCTCACGGGTCGCCCGCCCTTCGTCGGCGAGACCGCCTTCGAGGTGGTGGCTCAGCACCTGGGCGCGCAGGCCGTGCTGCCCTCCGAGGTGGCGCCCCGCGGTTGGGTGAACACGGCTGTCGACGAGTTCGTCCTGCGCGCCTTGGCCAAGGATCCCTCGGGTCGCTTCGACTCCGCCGCGGCCATGATGGAGGCGCTCGCCAGCCTCGGTCGCGTCGCCGCCGTCTCCGAGGAGCCGACGGAGGAGCTCGACGAGGCCAGCTTCGAGCAGGCCGCCAGCGCCCTGAAGGAGACGCCCACCGACGCCGACAAGGCCATCGCCGTGGAGCGCGTGGTCGAGGCCTCTCGCGCCTTCGATCGCGCCGCCGACCTCTTCGTCGAGCTGGTCGCCTCCGTCGAGGACGTCGAGGACAAGAAGTCGCTGCTCTTCCGCGCCGCGCGTCTGCGCGAAGCCGAGCTCGGCGATCACTCGGGCGCCGAGACGGCCTACCGTCAGCTGCTCGAGCTCGACGCGGACGACGAGATCGCGCGCATCGGTCTGGAAGAGTGCCTGCGCGCCAAGGGCGATCCCGAAGCGCTGGCGGAGGCGCTGCTCGAAAAGGCCGAACGCGAGGAGGACGCCAGCGAGCGCGCCTCGGTCATGCGCGAGGCCGCGAAGCTCTACGAAGAGGAGCTCTCGGACACGGACAACGCCTTCGTGCTCTGGGTTCAGGCCCTGGTCGAGGATCCCTCGGACGACAACACGGCCAAGGAGATCGAGCGCCTGGCCAAGGACTCCGGCGATCGCTGGAACGACGCGCTGACGACCTTGAGCGAAGCGGTGGCCGGGCTCGACGAAGCGCGCCCGAAGGCGGCGCTCTACGTGCGCATGGGCGGCTGGTACGCGGATCAGCTGATGCGCCCCGACTTCGCGCTGCCCTGCTACGGCGAGGCGCTGAAGTACGCGCCCGACTCGGACGGAGCCTTCGACGGAACCTGCGCGCTCTATCGCAAGGCGCAGTCCTGGCAGGAGCTGGTCGGGCTCTTGCTCGCGCGCGTCGAGACCGCGTCGTCGCCCGCTCGCGCGCGTGACTTCAAGGCCGAGGCCGCGGAGGTGCTGCTCGACAAGCTCGCCGACACCACGCAGGCGGAGACGCTCTTCGCCCAGGTGCTCGACGAGGATCCGGCCCATCCCAAGGCGCTCGAGGTGCTCGAGGACGTCTACTCCGGACGCGATGACCATCGCTCCCTCGCGCGCCTTCTCGACACGCGCGCCAAGAACGAACGCGGTGAAGCCCGCGTGCGCACGCTCTTGCGGCTCGCGGAGATCTACGAGGACAGGCTCTCGAACATCGAGAAGGCCACCATCAGCTACGAGTCGGCGCTGGTCCACGACGCGCGCTGCTTGCCGGCCCTGAAGGGCCTCGAGCGCATCTACGCCAAGACGGGTCGCTTCGCCGAGCTCCTGCCGAACCTCCAACGACAGCTCGATCTCGTGGCCACGCCGCGTCAGCGCGTCGCGCTCTACGAGCAGATTGGCGGCATCCAAGAAGAGGAATTCGTCGATCACGAGAAGGCCGTCGAGGCCTACGAGGCCGTGGTCGCGATCGATCCCGGGCACGAAGGCGCGAACCCCGCGCTGGCGCGCCTCTACCGCAAGATGGCTCGCTTCGACGAGCTGGTCGACACCCTCGATCGTCACGCCAAGGCGTCCGAGGACGCGCAGCGCAAGACGGATCTACTGCTGCAGGCGGCGCGCACTCTGACGGTGGACGTGGGCGCTCCCGAGCGCGCCATGAGCTTCTGCGAGCGCGTGCTCGCCGTCGACTCCGAGAACCCCAAGGCCCTCGAGTTGATGGCGCAGCTCAAGGCCCAATCCGGCGACGCGACGGCCGCCGTCGTCGCCGTCGAGCGACTGGCCGAGGGCGAGTCCGACCTGGTGAAGAAGGCGGCGCTGCTCGTGCGCGCCGGGCGCTTGCTCGAGGACGCGGGCGACAAGGATCGCGCCATCGAGCACTACAAGACCGCCCTCGACCTCAACCCGCAGGAGACCATCGCGGCCTCTGCGCTGCGCACCATCTACGCGGATCGTGGTGATGCCCACGGCGCGGCCGAGCTCCTGCTGCGCGAGATCGAGGTCACGCAGGGCTCCCTCGCAAAGGCCAGGCTGCTGGCGGACCTCGGCTTGCTGCGGCGAGACCGGCTGGAGGAGCCGACCAAGGCCGCGGAGACCTTCGCGCAGGCCCTCGAACTCGACCCAACCTGCACCGCCGCCGCGCTGGGCTTGGCGGAGCTCGCCTTCGCGCAGAAGGACTTCGCCAACGCCGCGCGCTACTACGAGCCTCTGCTCTCGCGCACGGGCGACATGACGGAGGAGAAGGCGCGGGATCTGTCCGTGGCCTGCGGCGACGCCTTCCGTATCCTGGGCCAGGAGGACAAGGCGCTCCTGGCCAAGGCGCAGCGCGCCTATCTCAACGCCAAGGCCTACGCGCCCGACGATCGCGAAGTGCTCGAGCGCCTGGCCGACGTCACCTTCGAGGCGGGCGAGGCCGACGAAGCCGCGGAGCTCTATCGCGACATCATGGCGCGTCTCGGCGACTCCATGGTCGCCTCGGATCGCGGTCACATCCTCTACCGTCAGGGCGAGGCGTCGCGCCGCGCGGGCGACACGGAAGAGGCGCGCAAGCTGCTGGAGCTGGCCATCGACCTCATCCCCGAGGAGATCGCGCCCTATGACGCGCTGCGCACCCTGCATCAGGACGCGGGCTCCCATGAGGAGGTCGTGCGCGTCCTGCGCCGTCGCATGGAGCACGCCGAGGACGCCGAGCGCGCGCAGCTTCTGGTCGAGGTCGGAGACGTCTTCCTGGGACCGCTCGGGGATCGCAAGAAGGCAGCCAAGAGCTACGTAGCGGCGCTCGAGATCGAGCCCGACGACCGCAACCTGCTGACCAAGCTGATGGGCGTCTACTCGGAGACCAAGGATTGGTCGCGCCTGGTCGAGGTCATCCTGCGCATCGCCGATCTGGTCGACGACCCCAAGCAGCTCAGCAAGTACTACCTGACCGCGGCGTCCATCGCCTCGTCCGAGCTGGGCCGCGTGGAAGAGGCGGGCGACTACTACGAGCAAGCGCTCGAGAACGCGCCCGACTCCCAGCGCGCCTTCGACGGGCTCGTGCACTGCCTCAAGACGCGTCAGGCCTGGCCGGCGTTGATCGAGGCCTACCGCGCCCAGCTCGACCGCAAGGGCAAGGGTGCCGATCCCAAGGAGCGCGCCGGGCTATGGGACGCCATCGCCGACACGAACGCGGAGCATCTCGCGGACGTGAGTTCGGCCGTCGACGCCTGGGAGCGCGCGCAGACGCTCGATCCCGAAGACAAGCGGCGCATGGAGAGGCTGGCCGAGGTCTACGCCGCGGATCCGAAGCACTACTTCGCGCGCGCCGTGGAGATGCAGGAGGCGCTGCTGCAGAAGACGCCGTATCGGGTGGAGTCGTATCAGGCGCTGCGTCAGCTCTACACGGACGTTCATCGCGCCGACGAGTCCTTCAGCGTCTGTCAGGTTCTGCACGCGCTGAAGTACGCGGACGCCGACGAGGAGGCCTTCTTCAAGAAGCATCGCGCGCAGCATCCGGCGGCGGCGCAGGAGTTCTTCACGGAGGAGATCTGGTTCAACCACATCGTCCACCCGCTGCAGGACCCGCTGCTCACCGGCATCTTCGCCATCCTCACGCCGGCGGTCAGCTCGGCGCGTCAGCAGGAGCTCTCGGTCTTCGGCGCTGGACCGAAGATCGACGCGGGCTCGGACTCCGCCGTGATGGCGCAGACCCTCGCCTACGTCGCGGGCGTGACCCAGATCGAGCTGCCCGACGTGCACTACCGCGCGAAGGATCCGGGCGGGCTCAGCTTCATGTTCACGGATCCCGTCAGCATCGGCCTCGGCGCCGGCGCGCTCGCGGGTGGACCGCCCCAGGCGCTCGCCTTCGTGGCGGCGCGGCATTTGAGCTACCTGCGCCCCGGTCACTACCTGCGTCACCTCGTGCCCACGGGCAACGGCCTCCGCACGTGGCTGCTCGCGGCCATCGCGGCAAGCGATCCCTCCTTCCCCATCCCGCCCAAGATGATGCCGCAGGTCGACGGCTACCGCGCGCAGCTCGACAAGCACGTACCCGGTCCGCAGAAGGAGCAGCTCTCGAGCATGGTGCGCAAGCTGCTCGCCGCCGCGCCTGAGCTCGACATGAAGAAGTGGGTCGCCGCCGTGGATCTCAGCGCCGACCGCCTCGGCTTCGTGATGGCGAACAACCTCGAGATGACCGCGGCCGTGATCAAGGCCAGCCCGGAGGACGCGCTGCCCCACAAGGATCGCCTGCGCGAGCTCTACCTCTACGCCGCCAGCCAGAAGTACATGCAGCTGCGCCACAAGCTCGGCATCGCCATCGACGACTGATCGCTGGCGTCGCCGTGGAGTCGGCCGAGGCGGCGGTCTATCCTGGCGCCATGGTCAGCGAAGATCACGAAGTCGTCATGCCCAGGATCGTCGGGCGCGTCACCGTGAAGCCGTTCGGCTTCTTCGGTGGCGCCAAGCTCTTGGTGGACGGCCAGCCCGCGCCGGCGGGGGGGCAACCGGCGCAGCTTCGCGCTCAGGCGTGACAACGGCTCCGAGGTCGATGCGACCTCCAAACAGGCGTTCAGCCGCACCCTCCCCAGCGTGGTCGTCGACGGAGTGACCTACGAGGCGGGTCAGCCGATCCCGATTCCCATCGTGGTGCTCATG
>JAACVI010000272.1 GCA_009992505.1 Myxococcales bacterium | reverse complement strand
AGGAGGGTCTTCGAGAACTTGGCGTTGTGGACCAAGCCGCCCAGGATGGGCCGGTGGGACCATTTGGTGGTAGACAGCACCGAGGCCGTGGGGCCGCACTTCTCGCGCCCTTGCGCCGCGCCAGCACCGTCGGCCAGAGGCCAGCCGGCCGGGCGGCCGTCGGGGGTGGCGCCGGTGTCGCTCCCCAGGTGCTCGTGCATGATCCAGCAAAAGAACCCGGGCACGTAGCGGTGCGGGCCGACGGTGTTGGACTCTGTTGCGGTGACGAGGAACTCCGCCCACTCCTTCGCCAGTTTGTCTGCTTCGCCGTCGTCGTTGCCATACTTGGGCAGGCTGTTGAGGAGGCGTTGACGGAGGTCTTCGTGGCCCTCGAAGTTGCTCGCGGCGACTGCCTGAAGCTCCTTCAGCGACAGCTCCTGCCGGTCGTACACAAGGTGCTTCACGGCAAGCAGGCTGTCTGTCAGATTGGCCAGGCCGACGAAGGAGTTCTCGACCCAGTTGTAGCGCGCGCCGCCGCGGTCGAAGTCGCGGCCGCGTTGGAGGCAGTCGTCGATCAGGCAGCTCGCCAGCGGGAAGCAGCCGCGCGTCGCCCGTTCCTGCCAGACGTGATCCAGGCTCTCGGCCGCTTGGCGAATGGTGCCGGCCAGGTCCTGTCGCACAAGCTCCTGCAGCCCGTCGAACGACTCCGGCTCCGGCGTGCCGTTCGTCGCGACGTGCTCCATCGCGTTAAGCAGCCCTTTGGGGCAGTTGAAGTAGGGGGCCGTCACCCACATATTGGAGGCGCCGCAGACCTTGATCTCGACGCACGTCGAGTTCATGTAGTTGTGGGAGTCCGTTTCGCTGACGCCGTGATCGCGCAGACCTTGGGCGATCAACGCGTCATTGAAGAAGGCCGGGTCGCCGCCGCCCGTCGCCAGCATTCGCGTGGCGAAGTCGGTCAGCTCGTCCGGGGTGCCCTCGTGCCAGACCAGCCCGACCGTCGGGTAGACCAGCCGCGTCGCCTGGCGCGCTGCCAGGCAGAGATACGTCAGCTCGTTGGTAACGTCGCGCCCTTCGGCATCGCGCCCGCCGACCATCACCGCGACGGCGGAGCCGGGCCAGAGGATCCTGTTCATCTGGATAAAGAGGCAGCAGATTGACTCGAAGGCTTCGCGGCGCGTGAGCCGACCGGCAGCGAGATCTGCCGCGTAGAACCGGCGCAAGGTCTGGTCCATGCGGCCGGGACACGTCAGCCCATGGTCCTCGCCGAACCACAGCGCGATCTCCGTCAGGAACATCAACTCGATAGATTCACGGAACGTCGCCGGCGGCTCTGTCGCCACCCGGCGACAGACGGCACTTAGGTTCTGCCACGGCTCTGCGCGCTCGCCTTTCCGTTGCGCCATTGCCTCGCACTCGTCACCCACGCGCCGGCAGAAGGCCGACAGCCCCTCCAAGGCGATTCGGCACGCCTCGTAGAACACGCGCTGCTCGTCTGTCAGCGCCGATTGGCTCCGTCGCGCGTCGATCTCCCCGAGCAGGCCGCCAATCCCCAGCCGGAACAACTTCTCGTAGTTCGGGTGGAAATGCCCGGCGTCCCCGCCGGGGAACGGGGGCACCGAAGCAAGCGTCCGGTGCGCCGCCTCCAGCAGAGGTCGCTCGGCCTCCGTCGGCTCGCGGAACAGCGGCTTGCCGACGACCAACTCCCCCGATTCCAGTTCAACCGGCATCGCCTTCAGCCGCTCCGCGCACCGGCGCGCCCGCCACAGCAGCCAGTCCTCGTCCTCGGTGTGCGCCGCCCAACTGCAAGCGTCGATGAGGGTGAGGTCGGGCAGGCCCGGCTGCGGCTGGCGCTGCAGTTCCAGGGCGCGCCCGCGGAGGGCGACGAGGCTGGGGGGGAGGGCGAGGGAGAACGATTCCTCACGGCCGGGAAGGAGCACGGAGTCTGCTTGCATGGTGCTTGGTCGGGTCATCTCCTGGGTTGGTGACGGAGGGAGAGGGTACCTCAAGATCGCGCCACTTGCGATAGTCGCGCCGAGACACGCCACGGGGACCCGATCCCCAGAGACAAAACTCAGTTGCGGGCGGCCAGAGCCTGCTCGGCTACGAGGACTGCTCCCAGTGCCGGCACCGGCAGCACCTGCCTCCCTCCGGCCCACTCCAGGACGACCTGCGTCCGGTAGCACGTGACCTTCAGCCTCCGCCCGCGGAACACCAGCCCTTCCACGCCAGCGAACTCCAGCGAGGCGGGCAGGTTCGGCCAAACGTGCAGCCCGTCAAGGTCCGCGCGGATTCCCAGGAACGCGGACAGGAAGGCAGTCGGCGCCAGGCCGCTCTCCGGGAAGGCGCCCCAGGTTCCCACTGAGCCGCGTCCCTCCGTGTCGTTGTTGGTCTCGCCGCGGCAGAGCGGGTTGCCGCCAACCAGATGGTCGGGCAGGTCGTAGCGCGCGAGGATCTCCTTGAACCGGCGCCACGCGTCGTCGGCGCCGAGGAACCGGGCGCGAGACACGATCTCGTAGTAGGCGGTCCACAGGAGGGCGCCGCCGTCTTCGCACCACTCGTCGTACGGGTACGAGTCCCGTTGCTCGGCGCAGTGGAGCGTGTTGCTCCGCGGCGCGAAGAGCCACCGCGAGAACGTATCGGGCACGCCGACTTCGGTTGGCTGTTCCGTCATCCAGCGGAACATCCGCTTCACCTGGTCGGCGTCGGCCAGGCCGTGGGCAGCGGCAATCAGGTTGAGGTGCGTCATGCCGCAGTCGTGGCGGGCGCCCTCGGCGTCGACCCAGCCTATGTAGCGGCCCTTCCCCTCGTCCCAGAACACGCGGTTGAACTCGCGACGGGCCAGCGGGATCAGCCGTGCCAACTCGTCGGCGCGCTGCTCGTTCCCCACAGCCCGTTCCAGCTCCGAGGCGGCTTGCAGGG
>JAACVI010000271.1 GCA_009992505.1 Myxococcales bacterium | reverse complement strand
CGGTCTCCACGGCCGATGGCGCCAGGAGCAGTACGGAGGCGAGCACGCGCGCGGCGTATCGAGCGCGCGGAGCCCTGGCCGCGAGCCATTTTCGCAAGGGACGGATCACCTTCCAGGCGCCGAGCCCCGCGTAGAGCGCGAGGAAGGGATAGGCGGGCATCCAATGCTTGGTGCCACCGAAGATGGGCGTCGACGGAAGCGCGATCAACAACAAGGGCGAGAGCAGGGATCCGACCAGGAGCACGTCCGTGCGCAAGCGATCCGGTTGGGCGAGCGCCGTGGGCCAGAGGCGCGCGAGGCGCTGCGGCAGGATCGCGCCGAAGCGGGAGCTCAGCCCCAGGATCGCGAGCAGGAGCGTGGTCGCCGGGACGGTGAAGGCCGTCAGCACGAAGGGGAAGGCGATCGGGAAGGGCGGCTTGAAGTAGTTCTGACCGAAATACGCGATGTTGTAATAGACGTGGTGCAGATGGAATCCCGCGTACCAGCCGAGTCGCGGCAGCGTGTCGTGCCAGACCCAGGGCCAGATGCCTACCATGATGGGCGGACCCAGCAGCCCCATGGCCACGAGCCAGTAGGGCACGAGCCGGATGCGACGCGCGGGCTCCGCATGTTGCCGACGACGGGCGCGCTCGCCGAAGGCCATCCAGACGAAGTGGATGCCGAACACACCCGGCAACACCCAGGAGTTGTGCTTGGTCGCGAGCGCCAGGCCAAAGATGAGTCCGGTGTACACGGCCCAGCGACGTTGTCGTAGCGAGCGCCAGTAGGCGTAGGTCACCCAGGTGTCGAAGAAGACGATGGGGATGTCGAAGCAGTCGAGGTGGGAGTGATAGAAGACCCTCGGCATCAGCGCGAAGGCCAGCGCCGCGAACGCGCCCGCCTGTCTGCCGAAGACACGCGCGCCGAAGATGTAGATGAGCCAGAGCAGGAGCCCGGCCGTGACCATGCCGGGGAAGCGGAAGGCCATGGAGTCCGTGCCGAAGACCTGCCACTTCTGCTGGGCCATCCAGGACCAGGCGAAGAGCGTCTTCATCAACGCGGGGTGCTCGTGGTTGAATTCCCACGCGCGGTCGATGGCTGGGCGCTCGAGCGCGGCGCTGTGATCATCCAGGAGCAGCTGGTACCAGCCGGCCTCGCTCTGGGCCGCGGTGACGTAGAAGCTCTCGTCGCGACTCATGCCGAGGTCGCCCGCCGTCGCCATCAAGAGCGCGACGTAGGCGGCAGCCAGGAGCGCGCCGAGTAGATGATCCCAGCGGCCGACGGGTCTCGGTCGGGGACTCATGGCACCCGCTCCGTGGATCCACTTCGCGTCGTCGCGCTCCAGCAGAAGGTGCGATAGTGCGGGACGGGACAGGTCACTTCGAACGTGACCTCCGGCGCGAGCCCGGGCTCGGTGAGCGCCTCGAGACGTTTCCAGCCCTCGCCATCCTGGTGGTTCATGTTGGCGATCTCGCGTCCATCGGCGAGCACGCGCACACGGATGTCGGGCCACTCCTGCGTGCGCTCGTGCTCCGAGAAGAGACCCGCATAGACCACCAAGCGATCCCCGAGGGGCACGTTCGGAAAGCTCACACGAAAGGGCGTCGGACCGATGGGATGCTCATGGACACAGTAGCGTGGTGCGAGCGAGAGATCCTCCATCACGGTGGCGCCCACCCACAGCCACGGGCGCTGCGGATCACAGACGAAGCGCTCATGGGGAACCGAAGGTCCCGTGCTGAGCCCACCCGGGCTCGACGGACCGTGCCTCTTCTCGCACACGCGTCGGCGGCCGCCCTCGTCGAAGTCGGCGCTCGCCTCCTCGACGTGATCGACGAAGTCGTAGAGCACTTGGCTCCTGCCCAGATCCCAACGCATCACCCGCACCTGGCCGAACACCCGCTCGAAATCAGGCGCGCGAGCCGGGGCGAGCTCGGGCAGATGCCCACGAATCGAGAGCGCCCAGAGCCGCTCGAAGGGCGCGAGATCGCTCATGCCGGCCATGTTGAAGGACATCACATCGCCGAGCTCACGACGGACCAAGGGATCCGCCCAGCCCGGCGCAGCGACCACCGTGTCCTTGGGTGCGAGGGAGGTGCGCACGAAAGCGGCCGCTTCCGCCCAGTCGGAGTCGGGCGGCACGCGCACCTGAATGGCGACGTGTCCGACGAGCTCGACCAGAACGACGAGCACGACGAGCGACCACGACACCAGACCCAGGACGCTCCGGGGCGAACGGGGACCGGGCGCCTCCGAGTTCGGTGCGTCCGCGGCGGGCGCCGCCGAGTCGCGCAGATGTTCTTCCGATGACTCAGGCGCCATGGCGCCGGCATCGTAAAGGACGAAGAGGCGATGAGCCATCGCACGCTTGTGGGTCCCCGCGCCCCGGGTCGCCCGCCGCCGAATCGCCCTACGGCTGCGTGATGGTGACGTCGCCGTCGAGGGCGACGCCGACGATGGTGGTCGTGGTCGAGTCCGGCCAGCGCACGTCGACGCTCACGGGTCCCGGCTCCGTGACGCCGAAGAAGAGCCGCGGGTCGAAGTTGCCGAGGTAACCCTCCCCCACGAGCCGCTGACGCATGAGCTGGCTCGTGCCAGCGTGAACGGTCACGGTGGCGCCCACC
>JAACVI010000211.1 GCA_009992505.1 Myxococcales bacterium | reverse complement strand
GCTGCTCGAGGTCCGCTGGACCCTGATCGAGGCTGCGAGCGAGAAGCTCCTCCGGGACCGCAGCGATCATCGTCGCGCCCTCGTCGTCGTCCTCCTCCTCCTCGAAGTTCGGCATGGACGCCATCATCGTGGGCGGTTCCGCCGCGGCAGGCTCACGGGGCGGCGCCGCAATCGCGGGTGCGGGTGCAGGTGCAGGTGCGGGCGCGGCCATCGCAGGTGCAGGTGCGGGCGCGGCCATCGCAGGTGCGGGACGGGGCGGCGCCGCAGGTGCGGGACGGGGCGGCGCGGCAGGCGCGGGAGGAGCCGGACGCGGCTTGGCGCGGGCGGGCATCGCCGGGGCGGCCATGGGGGGCGCGGGCCTCGCCGGCGGACGGGGTGCCGCAGGGGGCACGGCCGGCACATCGGCGGAGTCATTGGAGGAGGCGAAGCCGAAATACGATTGGGGCGACTCGCTCTTGGTGTCGCCCAGAATCTCCTCCAGGTCGGCGGGCTTGCGCGTTTGTGCCGCTCCCCCGGCCTTGGTCATGACGCTGTCGAAGGCACGGTTCATGGACTCGGAGAGTTTCCGGAAATGTCCACGATGGTCGGGCACGTTCAGGCGATCGCGCGAGCCATCGGCGACGGCCTCGACCTGAGCCTTGAGACGACGGAAGGGACGCTCGCGCTCGAGGGAGAAGAAGAGCAGGCCGAGCAGGAAGAGCACCATTGGTGCGCCTGCGATCAGCGGCCACGGCAGCGCCCCCACGTCGGCCGTGGGCGCCGCGAGCAGTGAGTCCACGGGGGAGAGCAAGGTCTCCTTGGGCCGCGCGACGATGTAGCCCACGCCCGCGCGACCGGCGCTGCCGATGACGCGCGAGTAGATGCCGCGCCCGGCGTCTCCGGCTGCGAGCGGCGAGGTGTGCCCCGACTCGGTCAGCGCGGGATCGCTGAGCGCTGAAGCCAGGCCCGTCGTCAGATCCTGGCGCGTGAGCGCGTTGTTGTGCACGTCCGCCGACTCGGCGCCCTCGAACGTACCCACATGAACGGCCAGGATGCTCGCGTCGCGATAGAACGCGAGGGTCACGCCCGGCAGACCCCGCCCCAACATCTCGGCGAAGGGCTGACCCATCTCCATGCCGTGGACGATCGCGCCGACGTAGCGGCCGCCGTCGATCACGGGCATCGCGGCCATGCGGTAGACCTTCTCCTGGTAGATCCAGGTGTCGTCACCCGCGTAACCAAGGAGCGCGCGCCGCACCAAGGGGAAGGCACCGAGGCCCGCGCCGGCTTGGGGTGCGGTGCCACCGAGTTGGCTGATGATCTCGCCCTCGCCGTCGACGGCGAAGAGCAGATCCGCGTGGCCGTCTCGCAGCTGTCCGTTCAGC
This sequence comes from Myxococcales bacterium, assembly GCA_009992505.1. GTDB lineage: Bacteria > Myxococcota_A > Polyangia > Polyangiales > Houyiibacteriaceae > JAADHO01. The sequence continues at coordinate 1,255 of JAACVI010000211.1, read as the reverse complement.
TCCACCAGCTTGCGGTTCAACGCGCCGCGGACGGTCGCCTCGATGGTGCTGCGATCACGACGCTCCGTCGCCGCGTGCAAGCCCGAGCGAATGTCGGCGTTGACGGCGATGGGCAGGATCGAGTCGAGCCGTTGGCGCGCCTCCGTCCGCAAGGAGAGCTCCACCTCGGTCCGATCGCGACGTAGATCGCCGTCCAGAACACGGCCCGTGCGCCGCTCGAGGGAGACGTGTGCGAGCAGGACCGCAGCCATTGCGATGCCTGTCAGCGCGGCGAGGACGAAGTACCAGAAACGCGAGAACATGGAGCCTCTCAATACGCGCTAGCGCTTGATCATTCAGCCTGGGAAGGAGCGACACTGAGCTCGGGCAAAGTCACGTCAGCACCGGCCGCGAGCTCCACCTCTTGATGGGCGACGACCTCCCCCGCACGATAGACCTCGAGCTGATAGGTCCCCGCGGCGACGTCGGAGAACTGATAGGCGCCGTGGGCGTCGAGATGTCCGCACGCCACCAGCCCCGTCACCGCCACGATGCTGCCCTGGATGTGCGGATACAGCTTGTCTTCGACGTCGTAGGGACCGCCGGCGGGGATGCGCTCGCTGCGCGCCATGCCGGGCGCCGTGGAGAGCGCGGTGAAGCCATCGAGGTTGTCGACGTGCAGCTCGTGGGGCGTGGCGTCGTTGTTGGTGATGCGCAGAGTGCTGCCCGCCTCCACGACCATCGTCCGCGGCATCAGGTCGCCGCCACGTAGGCCATAGTCGCAGCCGTTGTTCTCGGAGCCTTCGGCACCGCGCAGCACGACGAGCAGCTCGCGCCGTGGATCCAGATGGTCGGGCAGCGTCGCCAGGATGCCGTTGCGGACCTCCCAGTACTGATCCGGCACGGGGGTCGCGTCACCGAGGCTCTCGGGCAGGCCGAGCGTGCCCGAGACTGCGACCGCGGCGGCCATGCCGGGCACGAGGAAGAGGGCGCCCGCCAGGAGCGCGAGCAGATTCGAGCCGAACACGTTGGCGAGCACGAGCGGGCGAGGTCGGGCGTGTCGTGCGGCACGGGCCCGTCGCCCTGCGGTACTCTCGACCTGAGCTGTGGCGCCGTGAGGGCGCGGTTTTCCGGACATCATGAAGCCCCTTTGCCCTGACGGCGAGATCGATGGCCATGGTACCGACCGGCGGGACGAGGGGTCAATGGTGACGACGGTGGACCGCGGTGGACCGGGCCCAGCGACGCACGAACCGCCGCCTCGCGCGGCCACTTC
>JAACVI010000210.1 GCA_009992505.1 Myxococcales bacterium | reverse complement strand
TCTCGTTCAGTCAAAGCGCGCGCAGCATAGTAAGGGCGCCATGGCGGGTCCAGCGGTGCGCCTCCTGCCTCCCGGGCACCACCCAGGGGTGAGCCCACGGGTCGACCTGAATCGGGGCGCGCGCAGGGCCCAGCGCTCGGGCGGGCCGCGTCCTCGGACGTCGTTGCAGCGAGGAATCGTCGCGTCGATCGCGCCCACGAGCCCGTCGAGTCGGAACTTTCGGCGCGTCCCATCCTCTAGCTTCGGTGGCCCCGCCCCGCGTCCACGCGCGCCGCTTCGCGCGCGTCTCTCCCTGGATGATCGCGCTCGTGGTCCTCAGCTGGGCCGGACCCGCGCTCGAGGCCCGGCTGCCGGGCTCACCGGATCGGGCCCTCTGGGCCATGCAGGGTTTCGACATCCAGCAGTACCTCGCGAGGCCGCTCGTATTTTTGCTGGGTGCTCTCGGACTGTCCACGTTGGCGTTGACGTCCGCCGCGCCTCGGCGCTCGGCCAACGGGTACGCGAAGACGTTGCGCGCTGCGGTCTTCGCAGCCGCTGTGTTCGTGCGTCTGCTCTGCGAAGTTCCGCCCCGCGCGGCTCCTTCGCTGTGCGGATGATGACGGTCGCGACGTGCTGCTCATGGTCCCTTCGCCGGATCTGTCGCTGGCCGCGTGGCTCGACGCGCCGGACCGCGTGCACTTGCCAATCGTCCAAGTCATGCCCGCGGACCGCGCGCTCGCGCCTGCGCCTCTATGGCCACGCTTCCGACGCATGCCACGTCCGGTGACCCCGAGAGTCGCACCGACGCTTCCGTTCGAGTCGCTTGTGATCGGTGCATGCGTCGCGCTCTTGCCGCTGGCCGTACGCATCGGTCGTGAGCTGCGCCTGGTGGACGCACTCGCCGGAGGGCGCGTTCTGACGACGACGCCCGCGCCCGGTCCCTGTGTCCCCTGGTGGGTCTCGTGGCGCCTTGCGACGCTCCGCGCCGAGCGCGGCTCCGAATCCGGAAGTCCCTATCGCCGCGGGGCACCCGAGCTCGTCGCCTTCGCCCCACCGGATGCCGCACGCGTGGCCTTGCACAGGCTCGCGTCGGATGCCGCGCGCGTCGTGTTCCGTGCCTTCGTCCACTTGGTCTTCTCGCTTGCCGTCGGCGTGGCGCTCGGCTTCTGCCTGGCTCGCCTCCTAGTTCAGTTCTGACGCATCGGACAGGCGCCTCGTCCTGACTGCCGCGAATGGCTACTCTGAGCCGGCGATCGTCAGTTCCTCGCTCTCTGCGCGTCGCAGCATCATGACAGACACTTCCGGCACATCGCGCATCGTCGACCATTGGGTCTTCGATAATTCGGGGACGGTGGTGCTGGGGCTCGAGTCGATGCGCCAGCCACTCGCACAGCTTGCGGGTGGCGTGGTCGACGCGACGCTCTTGACCAAGCTCGAGCGGACGCGGGCCGAGCGCATGGACCGCCGCGTGTTCGTGGTGGTGGCGTTTGGCGAGGCCTCTCGGGGCGGCGTGTCGCTCGAGGTCGCGGTCTTGGACGTCGGCGCCGCAGGCGAGCAGCCAGGCCACCTGCCCGGCGTGGTCACCCTGGGCCGCCACGGTTGCTGCGACTTCGGTCGTCTCGAGGGAGCGGCTCTTCGGCACGCGATCCTGTTGGCGCATCCACCGAGCGACGGCGAGCCCGCGTGCATCGAGGCGCTGGATCTGGCCAGTGGCGTCGGCCTCGGCGTGGGTCTGGGCCAGGGCGCGACGCAGCTTCTGGCGACCGGGCAGATGCGTTTCGGCGTCGGCGCGTTCAGCGTGCTGGCGTTCTTCGCCGAGCCGCATGTGCCGCTCTTCCCCGAGGGGGTGGAGGCCGCCGTGGTCACGCTCGATCGCGGCGCGCAGGAGTTCGGGGCGCACCTGCATGTGCCCGCGACCGAGCGCGAGGACGCGTCTCCCACGCGTGCGCTTCGCCACCTCGGCGCGGATCCCGACCGGATATGGTCCGAGGGTTCGCACGCCACCATGGGCAGCGTGGTCGTCTCACTCGATCCCAGCGCCTTCGTGCTCGAGGCCACTGCCGAGGAGCTTCGGGATGGCGTCCTGCTCGGGCGCTACCCGCGCTGTCAGGGCACGCTCGAACTCTGTCGCGATGGCAGCGTCTCACGCGTGCACGCGCTCATCCTGCGCCGCCGCGGGCGGACTCTCTTGATCGACTGTGGCTCGACGAATGGCACCGAGCTGCGTCCCGCCAAGGACGCCTCCGTCTCCCTCGGCCCGAACGAGCGCGTCTGGCCCATCGATCCAGGCGACGACATCTGGTTCGGCAAGGTGCGCCTGCGCTTCACCCTCGTGGGTGATGCCGACGCCTAGGCGGACGCCCACGCAAAGGCACTGAGCGCTTGGTGTCTTGACCCACCTCGCGCCTGAGTTCGCGATGTCGCGAATTCGACCGGTGGTCCCGATATTCGGGTGGCCACCACGAAAGCACACGACCCGCAGATCGACAACGTTCGCGCCGAGGTCGGTGCGAAGCCGGATAGGTGGAATATCGAGCGCGACTAGTCTAGAGGCGCGGCGAAGGCCGTGCACCTCTGGAGGTCGAGTCTCGGGATGGCGTAGCGGACGCTGCACCCCGCCCAGAGATTGCGAGTAGTCCATTTATCCCCATGCGGAGTATGGTGCGCAGACACGAGCGCAACGCATGCGGCTTGTGCCAGATCAAATCATTGCCCGCCCGTCGGTGGGAGAGAAAAGGACACCATGATGTATCCCCACTCGCGACGCTTGTTCGTCCTGTTCGGCTTCTTGAGTCTGTTGGGCGGAGGTTGCGGTGGAGGAACCCGCGTCACCGACGGGGGCCTCGATGCCGGACCGGACACGGGCGTTGATGGGGGCATGGACGGCTCGGACGTGTGTGCGGGCCTGACCCTGTGCGCGACAGCGGGCGCGAGCTGCAGCGGGGAGACGCTGCTGACCTGCGCGGCCAACGCCGATGGATGTCTGGTGCAGACGAGCGACGACTGCACCGCGACGGGCGGCAGCTGCGACGACTCGGGTGCGACCGCCGTGTGCGCGTCCGATCCCTGCGCCGACGTGCCTGCAGCCGACCAATGCGCCGCGGATGGCGATCGTGAGTGCAGCGGCGACACGCTGCGCATGTGCGCGGCCGACGCCGCGGGCTGCTTCGTCTTCACCGACACCAACTGCGCGGCCGCAGCGGGCGGCACGTGTGACGACACGGGCGCCATGCCCATGTGTGTCATGCCCGTCGATCCTTGCGAAGGGCTCGCCGACGCCTGCGCCACCGCGGGCACGTCCTGCACGGGCGACAGCCTCGTGACTTGCGCGCCCAACGCCTTCGGCTGTCTGGTCGCGACCACCGACGACTGCACGGCCCGCGCCAGCGGCACCTGCGACGCGTCCGCCACGCCCGCCGCATGCACCTTCACCGGCGATCCCTGCGCTGGCGTCACGCAATGCGACACCCTCGGCGCCGTCTGCAGTGGCCCCGAGCTCGTGACCTGCGCGCCCGACGCCTTCGGCTGCAACGTGGAGACTCGCAGCGACTGCACGGCCGAGGCCTTCGGTTTCTGCGACACCACGACGGCTCCCAACAGCTGCTCCACCGCGGCCACGGATCCTTGCCTCGGCATGACGACCTGCACGCCCGCCGCCCCCAGCTGCGACGCGGACACGCGGGTCACCTGCGCGCCCAACGCCTTCGGCTGCAACGTGGAGGCGCGCACCGACTGCAGCGCGACCTCGCAGATTTGTGGTGACCTCGGGGGCGTCTCGCAGTGCGGCAACATCTGCGACTTCCGCGCGACCTGCTCCTCCGCGGCCTACTGCGACGGCGTGGACGCCGTCACCTGCACGGCGGACGCAGACGGCTGCTTGGTTGAGGATGCGCGCACCACCTGTGACGCGGGCCTCGCGTGCACTGCCGGCGCCTGCGCGCCTGCGTCCTGTCCTGCCGCGGCGCCCATCATCATCGACTGCGCCACCGGCTCCATCACGGGCAACACGGCGGATGGCAACACGGACGTCACCAACTACCCCGACTGCACGTCGCTGAGCTACCCGAACAACGGGCAGATCTTCGTCTTCCAGAACGCCACCCGCGCGCTGGTCGACATCACCTCGACCCGCCTCACCGGCACCCACGACTACGACCTCTTCGTGCTCGACGGGACGTCGGGCGACGCGTGCACCACGGCAGCGTGCCTCGACTCGAGCCGTGGCACCTCCGCCACCGAGAGCGTGAGCTTCGACGCTGCGGCGGGCGGCACCTACTTCGTCGCCTACGATCTCTACGGCAGCACGGCCGAGACCACGGACTACTCGCTCGACATCACCTGCACGCCGGTGGTCTGCGGCGACGGCATCGTCGTGTCGGGCGCGGAGAGCTGCGACGATGGTGGTACGGATCCTGGCGACGGCTGCTCGGCCACCTGCAC
>JAACVI010000209.1 GCA_009992505.1 Myxococcales bacterium | reverse complement strand
TGCGTCAACCTCGCTACCGACACGCTGAACTGCGGCGGCTGCAACCAAGTCTGCAACCGTGACCAGCTGTGCGTGAGCGGGAGCTGCCGAGACTACGCCTCACCGGGGAGCTGCTCGACCTGCCCCTGCTCGACTTGCACGGGTGACACCTCCACCTGCTGCATCTACCCGGGCGCGACCTTCCCGGTCTGCGTCGACGCCCCCAGCTGCGGCTGAGCGGGCGTCCCCGAGGCGTACAGGTGTACGCCCGACGTGGAGCGCGGGAGCATGGCGCTCCCCGCCGAACGGGCCCGATGCCGCCTCAGTGTGCGGGAGCGACGGGCGTCGCGGGCGCATCGGCGTAGGTGGCGCCGAGGTGCCGCGAGGCCAGCCACGCGCGACGTGTGACGCGACCGAGCAGGCGCACGCCCGCGACGAATCCACGCCAGGAGAGCGAAAGCGACGCGCACCCGGCGGTGAAGAGACCACGACCGATGCTGGCCAGTCCGTCCTTCAAGGCATCGGCGTCCTCGTACATCATCACGGGCGCGCTCGACAGGCGCTCTTCGCCCTGGGCGATGCGCGGCGTGACGAAGAGCAACGTGCCCTCGCGCGCGGCGAGCGCGGGGGCTGCGCTGGGCAGACGGGGCGGCCCCGGAATGTGTGTCTCGTAGGACAACGTCAGGTCGCGACCCGGAATGGCGGCGTAGGCCAGATCCATCACCAGCCTCGGTGTGTCCGACTCGAGCTCGACGTAGACGCTCTCGATGTGCGCGAGGCGTCCTTGCTCGTCGCGCACCTCGCGTCCGAGACCCAGGAAGGGCAGCGAGCGCGCCACGGTGAAGCCATCGGCGCGCTGCTCCTCCATGTCGAGCAGCATGGGCGCGGCGACGTCGGCCAGGGAGAGCCGGGCGCGCGTTCGGCGCGGGGCGTGGGATTCGAGAGCAGCGGTCATGGATCCTCCGGAGGGCATCACCTTACCCCTGACCCAGAAGCACGCCTCGGGTCCAGTTTTCTGCACGGGACGCCGCCCTCAGAAGGGCCAGAAGATCGGCGCCAGCAGCGTCGTCGTGACCCAGAGCAGAGCGTTCATGGGCAGACCGATGCGCAGGAAATCCCCGAAGCGGTAGCCGCCGGCACCGTAGACCATCAAGTTCGTCTGGTAGCCCAGGGGCGTGGCGAAGCTCGCGGACGCCGCGATCATGACCGCGATCACGAAAGGCATGTGGCTGACGTGAAGCGTGTCGGAGACCGCGAGCGCGATGGGGAAGACGATCACCGCCGCCGCGTTGTTGGTGACGAGCTCCGACAGTCCCGTGGCCACGCCGTAGAGCAGCGCTAGCGCAAGCCACGGATTCGTTCCCGCCTGCGCCAAGAGCAGATCAGCCAAGGCTTGAGCGGCGCCCGTCTCCTGAAGTCCGCGTCCGAGCGCGAGAGAGGCCGCGATGGCCAGCAACAGCTGCCAATCGATGCTCCGGAGCGCCGTCTCCTCGGAACAACAGCGCGTCAACAACATGGCCCCGGCCGCCAGAAACGCGGCCTCGATCATGCTCAACAGACCCGTGGCGGCGGCGACCACCATCAACACCAGGATGGCCAAGGCCAGCGGCGCCTTGTGGAACAGGGGAGGCGCGACACCATCGAAGCGGCTGACCAGGTAGTAGTCGCTCGAGTTGCGGTAGCGATCGACGAAGGAGGGCAGCGCCTCCACCAGGAGCGCGTCGCCGGGCTGCAGCTTCACGTCGCCAATCTTCGAGGCGATGCGCTCACCGTTGCGGGCGATGGCCAGGACGACCGCATTGTAGGTGCTGCGGAAGGCCGCATCGCGCACGGTCTGACCCACGAGGGGAGAGCTGCGCGAGATGACAGCCTCCGCGAAGCAGCGTGATGCCCGCTCGCCATCCAGCTTGAACACCTCGCGCGTGGCCGGCCCGAGACCGGGCACCTTGAGCAAGTCGACCACGGAGTCCGCGAGACCGACCAGGACGAGCTGGTCACCGCCCATCAGACGCTCGCTCGGATCGACCACGGGCAGGATGTGCTCTCCGCGGTGGATCTCCGCCACGTAGAGACCGGGGAGGCTGCGCAAGCCGGCGGCTTCGAGGGACGCGCCCACGAGCGGTCCGCCTGGGACCACGAGCATCTCGACCGTGTACTCGCGCGGATCCCCGTGGGAGATGGAGCGCGTGCTGCGGTCGGGCAGCAGTCGACGACCGAAGGCCAGGAGGAAGGCGGCACCGACCAGGGCGCAGGGCACGCCGACCCATGCAGGATCGAGGAACGAGAGCGGCGCACGCCCCGCATCGACCAGCAGGCCGCTGACGACCAGGTTCGTGCTCGTGCCGATGAGCGTGCACATGCCGCCGAGGATCGCGGCGAAGCTCAAGGGGATGAGGAGCTTCGAGGACGCGAAGCCGGTCGCGCGACTCCAATCCTTGACCGCGGGGATCAGCATGGCGACGAGCGGGGTGTTGTTCAGCACCGTGCTTCCAGCGATCACGGGCAAGATCAGCCGGGCCTGGGCGCCGACCATGCTCTTCGGGTGACCGAGGAAGCGATAGACGAGGTGGGCGAGCACGCCGGTCTGATGGAGACCACCCGCGACAACGAAGAGGACGCCGACCGTGATCATGCCGGGGTTGGAGAAACCCGCGAACGCCGAGGCAGGCTCCAGAATCCCAAACGCGAGCAGCGTCACCATGCCCGCGATCAGGACGAGGTAGGGCGCGATGCGCGTGAAGGCGAGGACGCCAAAGACCACGCAGACCACGGCCACGGAGATCCATGCGTCGGGCGTCATCGACGGGGCCCGAGAACAGGGGTCAGGGTCGGCGCAGCCCCAAGGGCGGACGAGCGGAACCTGCCCAGCACCGCCCCGTGGTCTGAGAGGACGGGCGCTGGGATACGTCGTGCAGCTGGCACTCGCTGACTTCGCATCGGAGGCTCGAAGGCATGCTCTCAACCACGTGGACATGCAAGTGCTGGCCGCTGCGCTCCGGACCGAGTCGGCGTAGGATGCGCGCATGCGAATCTTCCGACGGGTGGCGGTCTACTGTGGCTCGAGCGACGACGTGGCCCCGCTCTACCTCGAATCGGCCCGACGAATGGGCCGGCTGTTGGGTGAACGCGGCCTGGGCGTCGTCTACGGCGGCGGAAGCGTCGGGCTGATGGGCGCGATGGCGGACGCGGCGCTCGAGGCGGGCGCCAACGTGGTCGGCGTGATCACGGAGCGCCTGTCGGCGATGGAGGTCGGGCACGCGGGTCTGGACGAGCTGATGGTCGTGGACAGCATGCACGCCCGCAAGACGATCATGGCCGCGCTGGCGGACGTCTTCATCGCCCTCCCCGGCGGTTTCGGCACGCTGGAAGAGGTGTTCGAGGCGACGACCTGGGCGCAGCTCGGCTACCACGACAAGCCCGTCGGGCTGCTCAACGTGAACGGCTACTACAGCCCGCTCGTGGCCTTCCTCGATCACGCGACGGAGCTCGGCTTCGTGCGCAAGCCGCAACGCGGGCTCTTGATCTCGGAGACCGAACCCGAAGCTCTGCTCGATGCATTGGCCCGCACGGAGATGAACCCGCTGCCGCGGCGCATGGAGCGCATGTAGCGCCTACCGGGCGGCAGCCCGGGTCCATCGTGCAGGGTCGGCTTTCGAAGTCGGGCGCATAGACCGGCCCCTGTGCCCGAGCCGGCCGCGTCGAGCACACGACGGA
>JAACVI010000208.1 GCA_009992505.1 Myxococcales bacterium | reverse complement strand
GGGGATCGGATCGAGGCGAACTCGACCCTGACGCGAAACCTGGACCTCACCGTCTCCTTCCGGGACCTGGGGCTGGCGGGGCGCTGTCACAAGCTCGAGCTTCGCGTGTCGTCGGCCTTCGTGGATCCCTTGCCCCAATACGACTCCGTGGATCCGGACGACGTGGCCATCGCCGTGTGGTGGATCCGGCTCACGGACGATATCCATCCGACCGTCGACCTGAGCACATGCCCATGAACGCCGCACGCGCCGTCCTGCCGTGGCTGGCCTTGGCGACCTGGCTGACGGGCTGCGGCTTGGCGATCGAGCCCGCCTTGCCCCCCGAAAACCACTGCGGATCGGGTTCCGATTGTCCCGGCGCCAGCTGTGACACGAGTCGGCACATCTGCGTCGGCACGCCCGAGTCACCGCTACGCATCGGCTTCAGCGTACTGCCTGCCGAGGATCCTGTGGCGGGCGCGCCCATCCAATCCGTGTTCGCGCCCCTCGAGATCTCGACCAGCACCGCCCACGACCTCGCGCTCTTACCGCGCATGACTGTCGTGGGTCGAGTGCGCTTCATGGATATCCCGGTTCCTGCCGAGGTGAGCTTCTCGCGTCCGAGCCCGATCCCGGGCTCCGCCGCGCTCGAGGTGAGCACTCGCACCCTGGCCGAGCCCTCGGCCGCGCCCCCGCCCGACGGACAGCTCGCGGACTACTCGCTGCGCGTGGCCGGGAGTGAGTCCTACGATGCCGTGGTGCGCCCGACGGGCGAAGCCACGCGCTCGCTGCCGCCCATGCACTTCAGTGTGGTCACACCCGACGCGGACCTGGGCCGCGCGGATTTCGTCTACCCCGACACACTGCTCGAGGACTGCGCCGCGGGCCACTTCGATGGCTGCTCGTTCACCGGCGAAGTCTACGGCGTGAGCGCCGACGCCGCGCTGCCCGAGGACGGCCTCCTGGTGCGCGCCATCAACCCAGAGACGGGCGAGGTCGTCTCCTCGTCGGCCACGAGCGGCACCGATCCCTCCTCTCCCGATCTGCCGGGCGAGCCCGGCGTATTCAGCTTGCGCATCGCGCCCGGCGCCGGCCCCTGGGTGCTGAAGATCACGGGCGGCGCAGAGCGCACGCTCTTCCCGACGGTGATCGCCGATCCGGCCCTCTTCTTCCCGGGAACGGCCCGACCTCGGATCCTCGTGCCGCGCCTCAGGAGCGTGCACTACGTGGGCTTCGTCGAGTCCCCCTCGGGCCAGCGACTCGGCAACGCCAGCGTGACCTTTCGCGCCATGGACGTCTTCGACAGCACGACCCAGCTGGTGGGATCGTTCCGCACGACCGTCAGCAGCGAGACGGTGGGCCCGGACAGCGACCCGACACACGCAGGCCGCTTCGAGGCCGATCTCCTGCCGGGCACCTACGAGGTCTCGGTCACCCCACAGGGTGCGGACAGTCTCGGCGTGCTGGTGCGGGAGCTGACCATCATGGCGCGCCCGGACGGCAGCACGATCATGGGCTTGGTCTTCAGCGTGCCCGACCGCGCGCGCTTCGGCGGAAACCTGCTCACCGGCTCGAACGACCCCATGCCCAGCGTGTCGGTGAACGCCAGCGCGCGAGGACGCGTCACGGCCGATCCGGCGGCGGCGTACAACCGTTCCAGCGACACGCGGACAGACGGTCTTGGCCAGTTCGCCCTCTCCTTGGACGTCGGCGTGTTCGACCTCGTCGCCAAGCCACCCCTGGGGACGAACTACCCATGGGCCATCCGCCGCAGCCTCGAGATCGGCTCCGCCGACCGCGTGCTCTCGGAAGACCTGTTCGTCTCGGCGCCCGTGCCGGTGACGGGCATGGTCCGCTCGGCGGACGGAGCCGCGATGGTGGGCGCACACGTGACGGCCATCGCCGTGCTGCCCGATGTCGATGGGCTCGAGCGCGCCATCCCCGTGGGTGAAGCCACGACGGACGCGAACGGACGCTACGAGGTGCTCTTGCCCTCGTCCTTGCGCTGAGAGCCCTTCGCGGGCGCCGCCGCGCGTCGCTTCCAGAAGAGCAGCACAGGCAATGCCAGGAGCCCCAGGTAACCGGGCCAGCTGCCGAGCAGCTCGAAGAGGGTGTGATCGTCGAGGCGAGCGACCTCCGCCGTCAGCGTCTCCTGCGTGAACAGACCCGAGCGCGTGAGGATGCGCCCCACCGGATCGACGACCGCGCTGATGCCGCTGTTGGTCGCGCGCACGAGGTAGCGATGCTGCTCAGCGGCACGGAAGCGGGCCAGGGAGAGGTGAATCCACGGTTCCTGGCTGCGCCCGAACCATGCGTCGTTGGTGATGTTGACGAGCAGGTTGGCGTCGCCCGAGCGCACGGCGCTGCGCGTGAACTCCGGGATCACGTCCTCGTAGCAGATCAGTGTGGCGATCCTCCACGAGCCGAGCACGAGCGCGCGCTGGTGGTTCCCTGGCGTGAAGCGTCCGCTGTTGGGCGACAGCTGATAGAGCCAGGGGAAGGCCTCGCCGAAGGGCAGGTACTCGCCGAAGGCGAGCAGATGCGTCTTGTCGTAGGTGCTGAGGATGCGCCCGTGGACGTCGAGCAAGAAGGCCGTGTTGTAGCTGTGCTCATCACGTCGAGACAGGCCGCCGAAGAGGATCGGGGTGCGCAGACCGCCCGTGATGTAG
>JAACVI010000207.1 GCA_009992505.1 Myxococcales bacterium | reverse complement strand
CGGGCGCTCGAGAAGGGCCTGGAGGCTGGCGTCGGGACGTTGAATCGCGCCGACTCCGCGCTGCGGGGCGTGGCCGATGTGAAGCTGCCGCGCGAGGTCGTCACCTACGTCTTCTCGCAGGTCGACGAGACCAAGAATTCTCTGGTGCGCGCCGTGGCGCGTGAGGTCCGCAGCTTCCTGGAGGCGACGGACATCGCGACCGAGCTTCAGCGGGCGTTGACCACCCTCTCCTTCGAAGTAAAGACCGAGATCCGCTTCATCCCGAACGACTCCGGCGACGGCGTCCGCCCGGACGTGAAGGCGCGCATCACGCCGCGCCGACGCAAGAACAAGCCTTCCGAGGAGACGCCCGAGGAGGAGTAGGCTCGCCCGCGCGAGGCTCCAGCCCTCGGGCCAGCCCTCAGTTCGCGTTGGCTGCCATCGTCGCGTTGGGCGCCATGTTCGCCAGGTCGGCGCCGGTCGGGAGGGGCTCGCGACCATGGTAGTTGAGCTCCGCCGGACCGGGGCTCGCGCCGCGCGGATGCAAGTCCGCAGGATCCTCGACGTGCGGAGGCGTGCGTTGGGCCGCCGTGGCACCGCCCGCGACGCGCCGGATCAGGATGCGGACGATCTCCACGCGCGTCAGCGGGCGATTGTCCTCGCCCTGGGGCACGCGCGCGATGTGCTGCACCGTATCCGTCTGCACACAGCGCCCAAAGACGGTGTAGCGGCTGTCCGCGTCGAGCTCGGGTCGTGGACCATCGGTGATGAAGAACTGGGCGCCGTTCTGGTTCACGGCCGTGCTGGCCATGCACAGAAGACCCGCGCGATCATGGGACTGACCGGTCCAGGGCTCGTCGGGGATGCTGTAGCCGACGGTGCTCGTGCCATCGCCGAGGTAGTCGCCCGCCTGGATCAGGTCGTCGGGGATCACGCGGTCGAAGGCGCTGCGATTGTAGTAGGGGCGGGTTCGCCACTGGGCCTGCCGCGCGTCCCACCACTGGCGCTTGCCGCGGGCGAGGCCGATGAAGTTGGCCACGGTGTTGGGCGTGCGGTCCGCGTACAGATCACACATGATCGTGCCGAGGTCGGTGTTGATCTCGGCCACGAGCTGTCCGTCCGTGGGCATGCCTTCCACGGCCTGCTCGAGGGTGAAGTGACCGCCCTGGGGATCGGGGCTCGTGGGCTCTCGCACCAGGTGTTGGTCCTGGCCTTCTCCCGGTCGCGAGGGCGTGGGGCCCTGCGGTCGCCGGTTCTCGATCAGCGGCACGCCGTCGATCGTGGTCGGCGTCTGGGCCGCCTTCACGCTGCGGTGAGCGCCCGCAGCGGTCTCAGGAGTGGCTCCGCTGGCGCTCGGCTCGTGGCAGGAGGAGCAACCGGTCGCCATGGCGGCGGAGAGGGCGAGGACGTGGAGGGAGTGAAGTCTCGAGTGCATGACGGCCTTGAAGCGGGGACTTGAACCTCGGGGAAACCCGCGGGCGCGCAGCGTATTCCATCCGAAGGCGAGGTGCGAACGCCCTTCTGCCCCAGCCTCGCTTCTGGGCGAGCGGCCGATGCGCAGGCTGCTATGCTCCGCCCATGCAGCGGATGGGCAAGGTCTTTCTCGTCGGCGCCGGCCCCGGCGACCCACGCCTCTTGACCCTGAGAGGACGCGAATTGCTCGGTCGCGCGGACGTCGTCCTGTACGACGCCTTGGTGCACCCGGAGCTGCTCGACTTCGCCCAGGCGGGGGCCGAGCTCAGCTTCGTGGGCAAGCGCGGCGGCCAACCGAGCGCGCGCCAGACCCGCATCAATCAGCGCATGATCAACGACGCGCGCGCGGGCAAGATCGTGGTCAGGCTCAAGGGCGGCGACCCGCTCCTCTTCGCGCGCGGCACGGAAGAGATCCGCGTCCTGCGCGCCGCCAAGGTGCCCTTCGAGGTCGTCCCCGGGGTGACCTCCCCCTCCGCCGCGGCGGCCTACGCGGGCATCGCCCCGAGCCACCGCAGCATCTCCTCCTCCGTCGCCTACATCACGGCCACCGAGTCTCCAGAGAAGGACGCCTCGGCGCACGACTGGTCGAAGCTCGCCATGGGCGCCCAGACGCTCGTGATCTTCATGGGCATGCGTAAGCTCGAGAGCCTCGCGGCGCTGCTCATCGCCCACGGTCGACCCGAGACCTCGCCGGCGGCGATCGTGCAGTGGGCGTCCTTGCCGAAGCAGCGCAGCCTGGTGGCGCCGCTGTCCGAGATCGCGGAGCTGGCCCGCGCCGAGGGGCTCACCTCCCCGGCCCTGTTCGTGGTGGGCGAGGTCGTGGCGCTGCGCGACGAGCTGCGCTGGTTCGATACTCTGCCCCTCTTCGGTCAACGTGTGCTGGTCACCCGTCCCCGGCATCAGGCCCGGAGCTTCTCCCAACGCCTGCGTGAGGCCGGCGCCGAGAGCGTCGAGCTGCCGAGCATCCGCATCGTTGATCCCGCCGAGCCCGAGCGCCTGAGCCGCGCGGCGCAGGAGCTCGGGAGCTACGACGCCGTGCTCTTCACCTCGGCCAACGGCGTGACGCGCTTCCTCGACGCCATTGGCAAAGACGGCGGCGACGCGCGGCGCTTCGGCCACGCCCTGGTCGCGGCCATTGGACCGCAGACCGCGGCGGCCCTGCGCGAGCGGGGGATCGAGGCCGACGTCGTCCCCTCCGAGTATCGCGGCGAGGCTGCGGCCGAGGCCGTGCTCTCGGCCCTGAGCGCGCGAGGCACGGCCAAGGCGCGCGTGCTCTTGCCGCGAGCCGAGGTGGCCCGAGAGGTGCTCCCCGAGCGCCTGCGCGAAGCGGGACATCAGGTCGACGTCGTGCCCGCCTACCGCACGCTGCCGCCCGACGAGGTGATGCGCGACGAGCTGCGGAGGTTGTGCGCCGAGGGCGGCGTCGACGTCGTCACCTTCACTTCGTCCTCCACCGTCAGCCAGCTCTTCGAGACGCTGGGCGACGACGCGGCTTCGTTGCTGTCGAAGGTCACACTCGCCAGCATCGGCCCCATCACCACGGCGACGGCCGAACGCCTGGGCCTGACGGTCGCTGTCACGGCCACGGAGTACACCACCGAAGGGCTCGCCCAGGCGCTCGAAGCGCACTATGGTGCCGCGTCCCACGAGTCCGAGTAGCGAGAGGCAAATCGATGGCATTCCCCGAAGAACGTGCGCGACGCCTGAGGCGCAGCGCCTCCATGCGTGACCTGGTCCGCGAGACCCACCTCCGGCCCACCGACTTCATGCTGCCCCTGTTCGTAATGCCGGGTCGGGAGATCCGCGAAGAGGTCTCGTCCATGCCGGGCGTATTCCGTACCAGCGTCGACGGCGCCGTGGCCGACGCTCGAGCGGCCTTCGAGGTCGGCGTGCGCTCGCTGATCCTGTTCGGGATCCCGGCGAGCAAGGACTCGGAGGGCTCGAGCGGCTGGAACGCCGAGGGCCCCGTGCCGCTCGCCGTGCGCGCCATCAAGGACGCCCTGCCCGACATGATCGTCGCCACCGACGTGTGCATGTGCGAGTACACGGATCACGGTCACTGCGGCCACGTCCACACCCGCCGTGACGGCGCGCCCGACGTGGAGAACGACGCCAGCCTCGAGCTGCTGGCCAAGGAGGCGCTGGCCCACGCCCGCGCCGGCGCGGACATCGTCGCACCCAGCGACATGATGGACGGACGCGTGGGCGCCATTCGCACGCGCCTCGACGACGAGGGCTTCAGCGAGGTCACGATCCTGGCCTATTCGGCCAAGTACGCCAGCGCCTTCTACGGCCCCTTCCGTGACGCCGCGGACAGCGCGCCCAACGGTGGACCGAGCGATCGCCGCACCTACCAGATGGATCCGGCCAACCGCCGTGAAGCGCTGCGCGAGGTCCGCCTCGATCTGGAAGAAGGCGCGGACATGGTGATGGTGAAGCCCGCCCTGCCCTACCTCGACATCATCCGCGAGGTGCGCGACGCCGTGGACGTGCCCGTGGCCGCCTACAACGTCAGCGGCGAGTACTCGATGGTGAAGATG
>JAACVI010000206.1 GCA_009992505.1 Myxococcales bacterium | reverse complement strand
AGGTCCTGGCGAAGTCGATGAGCACGCTCTACCCGCTCACGACGGCTCCGAGCATCATGCCGCAGGCCACCCAGGCGGCCGCTTCCCAGCCGGCCATGCCGCCCGCCGCGGCGATGCCAGCCGTGGCGGCCCACGCCCCGACCCCGGCGGCGCCCGCCCAGCGGTTCAGCGCGCCCCAGGCCGCAGCGCCCCGGGCCGCAGCACCCCAGGCCGCAGCGCCCCAGACCGCGGCGGCAGCTTTCGCACCCCAGGCGAACGCACCCGCGACCGCGCCCTACCGCGGTGGTCCGAGAACCTCCGTCGAAGCCAACATCGGTGCGACCACCCAGTCCAACTTCTATGTCGGCTTCTCGGGCGAGGTCTCCGAGGGCGGCGTCTTCCTCTCGACCTACGAGGTCCTGACGCGCGGGACGCACGTGCAGATGCTCGTGACCCTTCCCGGCGGCTTCGAGTTCGCCGCCCCCGGCGTGGTGCGCTTCGTACGTGACCCGATGGACTTCAACGCGGACTCGGAGCCGGGCATGGGCGTCCAATTCGAAGGACTCGACGCCAAAGCCCGCCAACTCGTGATGCGCTTCATCGCCAAGCGTCCGCCCATCTTCTACGACGAATAAGATGTCTTCGGTGCCGGAGCGCCTCTCGACCGTATGCGATGCGGCCCGCGACGCACGGAGCGTGCTGGGCCCGCTGGTGTCGGCGCTCGACCGGCCGAACCAGTTCCCCAGGTCCACCCGCGGGCACCGCGAGGCGGGGCAGATGCGCGTGGCCGAACGCCTCGCGCGAGTGGTGGGTGAACTCTACGCACTGGAGGTGACCGACGCGGAAGGCGCCCACGCGGCGCTCGAGCGTGCCCTCGTCGGACTCAGAGCGCTGCTGGACTCCGCCCGAGCGAGCGGTCTCGAGCCGGACCTCGCGAGCACGCTGGCGCGAAGCCTGGCCCGACTGCACCCCCCGAGCGCGGAGCTCGCCCGCGCCCTCGGCCACATGGACGACGCCGACGAGGTGGTGCCGCTCCTGCTCTCGCGCAAGCGCCAGGCGGGCAAGGCGCCCGAACCCGCCGCGGTGTCCCCCGAGCGGCGCGTGGAGTTCCGCAAGACCCTCGAGGTCGACATCGGCTTCGCCAGCGAGACCAACTTCTACTCCGGCTTCTCCGGCGACGTCTCGGACGGCGGCCTCTTCGTCGCGACCTGGAGCGTACTGCCGGTGGGCACGGAGCTGCTGCTCTCCTTCGTCCTGCCTGGCGGTCGACAGATCACCACCAAGGGCCGCGTGCAGTGGACCTGCGAACCCCACGACGATCAGGAGCTGACGCCCGGGATGGGCATCTCCTTCGACGACGTCGATGGGGACGCGCTGGACGCCGTGCGTCAATTCGTGGCGCAGCGCGAGCCGATCTTCCATCCCTGAAGCCGCGCCGGCAGCAGGCCCGAGTCGGAGCGGAATTCCCTGGGTTTTCTCGATTTTCGAGCGCCTCGGGGCGCGTCGCCCTCAAGTCGTGCGCGCGGCGGCCGTTGTGCCCTGACGAGGAGTCACGATGACCACCATGAATCAGCAACGCGCGCATGCGACCCCAGCCGACACCGACTCGTCCGAGAACCGACTGGAATCGGAGATCCCGGGGCCCCCGCGTCTGCCGAACGCACAGGAACGCCGCCAGGCGCCGCGCCACGTGTTCGAGACCAAGGTGGACTTCGGGAGCGACAGCAACTTCTACACCGGCTTCGCGGAGGACATCTCCGAAGGTGGCCTCTTCCTCGCCACCTGGAACCTGAAGCCGATGGGCAGCGCCATCGACATCGAATTCGAGCTGCCCGACGGGCACATCGTGCACGGCCGTGGCGTCGTTCGCTGGCTGCGCGACCCACACGACGATCACCCGGACGCGCCTCCTGGCATGGGCGTGCAGTTCGAGTCCCTCGACCCTGTGGACAAGGAAGCCATCGAGATCTTCTTGGGCATCCGCAGCCCGATCTTCTACGACGACTGAGCGCACGCCGGGGCGATTGATCTGGACCCTCGGCGCCCAACCACTAAGCTGACTCAGTGTTCGTCCGTAAGGCAGCGCTAAGGCCCGTCCCTCCTTGGGCCGTGGTCGATTCCGACTCCATCGAGGCCGTCGAGCAATCGCTCGAAGCGGACGAGGTGGATCTGCAGGACGCGCTCGACCGCGGCTATCGCGAGCTCGACGTCAAGCAAGGGCCCCTGGCGGCCTTCGCCGCGCAGGAGCTGTCCGAGACCGAAGACGAGCTCGCCCAATCCCTGGGCTACTTCCTCCTCGTCACGGTGTTCCTGGCGTTTCAGGAGGCCTTTCCTCGCCGCATGGGCGCCGTCGACGAGGCCGACGTGCGCATGGCCTCCGAGATGCTCGCGGTCGACGAGGCGCTGAGGGCGGAGGATCCGGGCGAGTTCTTCGACAGCGACGACGTCGTCGCCATGGGCCAGCCAAACGTGCTCTCCTACGTGCAGCACCACCTCGATGAGGCCCTGGAGCAGGGCGATGGTGAGGTGGATCTGGAAGAACTCGACCGCGTCTATCGCGCCGTGCTGGTCGAGGTGATCGCGCTCAGCCACGGCGTCGTCTCACCCAGCCACGAAGCCGGCCCCTCCTGAGTTCGCCGCGTACGCCCCGACCGGGGGCGACGCCGCGCCGCTCTCATCCGCGCCACTCTCATCCGCGAGGCTCTCGACGCCGCGCGCTCTCGGCATGGTCGAGATCGTCGCGGTCGAGATCGTCGCGGTCGTGCGCCGCGAGGTCGAGATCGTCGCGGTCGAGATCGTCGCGGTCGTGCGCCGCGAGGTCGAGATCGTCGCGGTCGTGCGCCGCGAGGTCGTGCGCCGCGAGGTCGAGATCGTCGCGGTCGTCGAGTCGGTCGTCGAGTCGGTCGGACTTCTCGTCGTCCTCGGCGCTCAGCTCGTCCATGTCGACGCGCATGCGAGCCGGGGCCTCGATCTCGCGGAAGTGATAGACGAGCAGACCCTCGGGGGTGATCTCCGCCGTCACGCGGCTGCCGTCGGCGAGCGCCGAGAGGGCCTCGTCGGCCTCGGCCACCGTGACGCCCAGCCCGCGCGCCACGTCCGTCACGCGCAGCACGCCCGCGCGCTGGGTCGCGAGGTCCAGGATCGCCTGCTCCATGGCCAAGCTGTGACCGCGATCCGCGTGGGCCG
>JAACVI010000205.1 GCA_009992505.1 Myxococcales bacterium | reverse complement strand
AAGAGCTCTATCCGCTCTCGCTGGAGGATCTGCCGAACGAGCCCGAGCTGGTGCGCTGGGACGCCTGGGGTAACCGCGTCGACCGCATCGAACTCACGCGCTTGTGGCAGCGCGCAGAGCGCATCGCGGCCGAAGAGGGCGTCGTCGCCACGGCCTACGAGGGCGAGCACGGCTCCCTGTCACGGGTGCATCAGTTCGCCTTGGCTTACCTCTTCGGGCCTTCGAGCGACGTCTACGCCTGCCCCCTGGCCATGACCGATGGCTGCGCGCGGAGCTTGCTCGACGCCAAGAACGGCGAGCTCGCGGATCAGGTGCTTCCCCATCTGCTCAGCCGCGACCCCGCGCAGTTCTGGACCAGCGGTCAGTGGATGACGGAGTCCACGGGCGGCTCTGACGTCGGCCTGAGTGAGACCGTGGCGCGCAAGGACGAGCACGGACAGTGGCGCCTCACGGGCCGCAAGTGGTTCACGTCCGCGGCCACGAGCCAGGTCGCGCTCACGCTCGCGCGTCCCGAGGGCAACCCCCCCGGCGGTCACGGCCTGGCGCTCTTCCTGGTGCGGGCTCGCGACGAACAGGGTCGCCTTCGGAACATCCGGCTCGAGCGCCTCAAGGACAAGCTCGGCACACGCAAGCTTCCCACGGCGGAGCTCTGGCTCGACGACACACCGGCGGAGCTGGTGCTCGGCATGAACAACGGCGTGAAGAACATCACGCCCATGCTCAACATCACCCGCACCTGGAACACGGTGACCGCCGCGGGCGGCATGCGTCGGGCCGTGATGCTGGCGCGCGACTTCGCCAAGAAGCGCTTCGCCTTCGGCATGAACCTCGAGGACCAGCCGCTGCACGTCGAGACGCTGGCCAACATGGAGGCGGAGACGGCCGCGGCCTTCCACCTCTCCTTCGAGGTCGTGCGCCTGCTGGGTAAGAAGGAGGCGGGCGAGATCAGCGACGAGGAGATGAAGATCTGGCGCCTGCTGACGCCGATCGCGAAGCTGACGACGGGCAAGCAAGCGGTGGCCGTGGCGAGCGAAGCGCTCGAGGCCTTCGGCGGCGCGGGCTACGTGGAAGACACGGGGCTCCCCACCTTGCTGCGCGACGCCCAGACGCTCCCGATCTGGGAAGGCACGACCAACGTGCTCTCCCTGGATTCGCTGCGCGCCATCGCGCACACGGGCGGAGCGCGCGAGCTCCTGGCCTGCATCGAGGCCTACATCGAAGGCACCAACGGAGACGAGGCGCTGGCACGCGCCGGCAGCCAGGCGCTGGACGCCGCCACCCGCGCCCTGGCGTGGCTGGCCGAAGCGCAGACCGGCGGTCGGGAGTCGGTCGAGGCCGGTGCCCGCGGCTTCGCGCTCACCCTCGGACGCGCCACCGCGCTGGCCTGCATGGTGCGCCAGGCCGTGTACTCCACGCCGCGAGGCGACGCCCACCCGCGCGCGGCGGCCATCCGCTTCGCCCGCCTCGGCGTCAACATGTTGAAGTCGACCGATCTCGAGGAAGCGCGCCTGCTGATCGGCTGAGCGCCAGGGCATGAGCGCGTCTCCCTCTCGCCGCGCCTCGTGCGCCGCTCAATTGGGAGGGGGACGACCGCGGCGTGGGCATTTGGTACAGATCGGAGATGCTCTACCCCGTCCCAGCCCATGCCCGCGAGGGCGCCACCACGCCCATCACCGATCTCGATCGCTATCGCGCCACGGCCGCGCGCGCCAAGAACGACCCCGACGCCTTCTGGCTCGAGATCGCCAAGGAGCGCATCGACTGGCGCACGGAGCCCACGCTGGGCCTCGGCGGCGGCTACCACGAGATCGCGAGCGGGCCCTTCACCTGGTTCGAAGACGGCGAACTGAACGTCAGCGAGAACTGCCTCGACCGGCACCTCGAGACGCGCGGAGACAAGACCGCGATCCTCTGGGAAGGGGACGAGCCGGGGCACACGCGTCGCCTCAGCTACCGCGAGCTCCACGCCGAGGTGTGCAAGACGACGAACGCGCTCTCGGCCTTGGGCCTCGACAAGGGCGAGCGCGTCGTCATCTACATGGGCATGGTGCCCGAGGCGGCGATCGCCATGCTCGCCTGCGCGCGGCTGGGCGCCATCCATTCGGTCGTCTTCGGCGGCTTCTCGGCGGAGGCGCTGCGCGAACGAATCCGCGACTGCGGCGCCGAGATCCTGATCACTCAAGACCTCGGCCTGCGTGGCGGCAAGCACATCCCGCTGAAGGCCACGGCGGACGAAGCCCTCGAGGGCTGCCCGAGCGTGCGCCACGTGCTCGTGTACAAGCATACGCACGAAGAGGTGCCCTTCACGGAGGGTCGCGACCTCTGGTGGCACGACGCCGTGGGCGCGGCGAGCGAAGAGCACGCAGCCGTCACCGTCCCGGCCGAGCATCCCCTCTTCATCCTCTACACCTCGGGCTCCACCGGTCACCCCAAGGGCGTGGTGCACACCTCGGGCGGCTACCTCACCTACGCCAGCTACACCCACGCCACCGTCTTCGATCTGCGCGAGGACGACATCTTCGCCTGCATGGCGGACGTCGGCTGGATCACGGGCCACAGCTACATCGTCTACGGTCCGCTCGCCAATGGCGCGACGACCGTGATGTTCGAATCCGTGCCGACCTACCCCGACGCCGGACGCTAC
>JAACVI010000077.1 GCA_009992505.1 Myxococcales bacterium | reverse complement strand
GCGGATCACCTCGCGCACGGCGGACGGATAGGCGGCCCCCCGCATCATCAGCTCGAGCTCGCGACGCGGGACGGTGCGCAACACGTTGGCGATGGCCATGCGCGGCAGCTTCGGGTTCTGCAAGAGCGCGCGGCGCACGGGCGCGGCGGCGACCCACGCCTTGTTGTCCACGATGCGTTCGAGCAGCGGCTTGGGCATGGTGCCCTTGCGCGCGAGCTTGGCCACCTCCGGGATCGTCAGCCGCGCGTTCTGGAGCAGCGCCTCCCAGCCCGCCTTGCCCAGCATGCGCTCGAGCAAGTTGCGCTCCGCCAGGATCTGACTGCGACGGATGCGCTTCAGCTTCTCCGGCATGCTCAGGCGCGACAGGCGCAGCACGGGGCTGTCCGCGAATTCGCTGCTGACACCGCCCTGCGCTTCCGCGAGCTCCGCGGCCGCGAGCTCCGTCTCCCAGTCTCCTTCCGACTCGCCCTCCGAGGCGTCCTCGAGCTCGTCGCCGGAGTCGCTGTCCGACGCGTCAGCGGGCCCATCGTTCAGGTCCTGTGCGGAGTCATCCGCTGACGCGGCGCCGGCCGGCGTGGCCGCGGCCTCGAGATCGGCGAGCAGCCCCTCGAGCACGGCGACGTGCCCAGGCTCGAGGGAGAGTCCGACACCACCCATCTGGAGCTGGAGATCGGCCGGCATCACCACGCGCGCCGCCAGGATCACCGCGCCGTGATCGGGCAAGAGGATCGCGAGCTGACAGGCCTCGAGCACCTGCCACCCCGTCTCGCCGGGCACGAAGGCGCGGCCGCGCCGAAGGTTCGCCTCGTACTCGGCGCGCAGCGCGGCGGCGTCCGCGAATTTCAGCTCCAGTCGGGTCGGCACGGTTCATTGTGCCACGATCGCGGCCTTTGATCGCGCTCCGATCGTCCGGGGCGTCCCTGGAGCACGCGAGCCGTGCGTGGCGGCCGCTCGGGCAGTGGGCAGCAGCCCGGCCTGTCGCCCGCTGGCGCCCGCCCCGCCCTTGACCGCATGGCAGCCGGGGGCTAACCACGGCGCATGTCACTCACCGACTCCCTCGAGGCCATCTTCGACGCCGACCGCTTGCTCCGGGCCGCCGAAGAAGAGTTGCTCTCCACCAAGGACGCCGCCGCCCTCTCGGCGATCATCAGGGGCGCCACCACGGAGGCGCTGGAGCTGGAGGACGGCGAAGAGTCGGAGATGCGGCTCGAACGCCTCGCCGACCTGAGCGCGCAGGTCCCCGGCCCCGAGGCCGTCGACAACCTCTTGCGCATCCTGGACCACCCCGCCGCGAGCGTGCGCGTGGTCGCCGGTGAGGCGCTCCGGGACGTGGCCTACGAGCGCTACACGGAGGCGGCCCACGCCATCGGGCGCGCCATCGCCGCGGGCGAGCTGAACACGGCCCTGGCCGAGGTGCCCTGGGTGGTGCTCGAGGTCGCGGAGCCCGATCCCATCACGCTGCTGCGCAAGCTGCTCGGCGCGTCGGACGCGCGCGTGGTCGCGTCGACCATCGAGGCCTTGGCCGACCTGGGCGACCCGAGCGCCGCGGACGCCATCGCGCGCTTCGTGGACGATCCGCGAGAGGTTCGCCTCGACGACTCCGAAGAAGACACCTCCGCCACCTTGGGCGAGCTCGCCAGCGCGGCGCTGAGGGTGTTCGAGGCGCTGAGCGCGGACGAGTGATCCCGGGCGCCGTGCGCGAACGACCGAGCACGGGTGCTCCCATGGCCGCCGCCTACGAGGCGGTGGTGGTGCCGCGCTTCACGCGCCACTTCGCGCGCATGATCCTGGAGGAGCTGCCCGCCAGCGTGCGCGGCAGCGTGCTCGACCTCGGCTGCGGCACGGGTCATCCGACCTTCGAGCTGCTGCCACGCCTGATGGAGGGCGCGAAGCTCGTGGCCATCGACCACGACTCGGGGCTGCTCGACCTGGCGCGACGCAAGTCGTGGATCGCCGTCGGGCAACGCGTCTTCTTCAAGGTGGAGGCCGCGGAGCGGCTCTCCTTCGGCGATGGGGTGTTCGACACCGTGGTCGCCAACCTGCTGCTCGACGACTTCGAAGACTCTTCGGGCGCCATGCGCGAGATCCATCGCGTGCTCGCCCCTGGCGGTCGCGCGCTGCTGACTCGCTGCCTGGCGGGCACCTTCGAGGAGGTGCTCGACATGCTCGACGAGCTCGGCCTGAAGCGCGAGCTGCCGACGCTGAGCGCGAACGTGGCCCAGCTGCGGGCCCGGAACCCCACGCCCCAGGAGTTGGTGGAGCGCGCACGCGCCGCGGGCTTCGACGATGCCCGGGTCGTCACACGCGAGCTGCGCCTCCCCTACGCCAACAGTGGCGAGCTCTTCGCGGATCGCCTGCTGGCCTACGTCGCGATGGACGAGTGGCGTTCGGCCGCGTCCGAGGGCACGGGACAGGACGCGGACGAGATCCTGCGCGAGGCCGAGCACGCGCTCGCCACCTACTTCGGTGGACACGCCCTGTCGCTGCGCGTGCATGCGGGTCTTTTGGTCGCGGACCGCGCCCAAAACGCGCAATAGGCCTCAGAGGCCGTCGGCCATGCCCCCAGGGGACGATCCGCACGCGCGACCGTCGGGGGCGGGCACGACGAGCTCGATGCGCTGAGCCGCGACGCGAGCGCCTCCACCGGCTCGCAACACGGCGTCGAGGGGCACGCGGATCGGCTCCGGGCACGGCGGCATGGCGGACAGGTCCAGCACGAGCTGGAAGCTCACGCGCGTGCCGGGACGCACGTCGTTGAAGGTGTCGCCCGAGCCGGTCGCGCCATCGGTGGGGATCGCGCCGATCGCTCGCACGCTCTCGACCAATGTGCGGGCGTCCACGTCGTCACCGGGCACGTCCTCCAAGCCGAGCCGGACATCAAGGGGCGCTTCGTCGACCCACGTGGCGACGGCTCTCACCACGGCCTCATCCAGATGATCCCCGTGCACGCCGAGGTCGAAGACGAGAGGTTCTCCATCGCCACCCAGCGATCCGGTGTCGCGGGCGATGGCGGCGAGCGCGGCGCGTGCCTCCACGCGGACGCCCGGCCCCGGATAGAGCCCGAGCACGTGGGCGCCCACGGCCCGGAGAGCGCCCACGGTCTCGTCGTATGCCGCGGGCGTGAGCCCCAGGCGGTGCGGGTCGTAGCTCTCGGCGGCGGGCGGCGCCGCGTGCGAGACGGCGTCGGTGAAGAGCAGCACGACGGGCGCGCGGCCCTGACTCGCGCACATGGCGCCGAAACGCAGCGGCGGGCAGTCCACGCGCGGGACGTAGCGGCCGCGGCCTGCACCGGTGGCCACCTGGTAGAGCGCCTCGATCCATGCCTCGGGGCCGTCGCCCCCGTTCTGGAGCGTGAGCTCGGCCACGCCCCTGCGCGCCTCCTCGGGATCCGCCGAGCTCGGCGCGAGCACGCGAAAGACGCGATCGTGCCCGCCACCGTAAGGCGAGACGGGAAAGTCCGCGAAGCTCGCCACCGACAGGTGCAGGTCGGGGATGGCGTCGCGCAGCGCGGGGATCAAGTCCCGCGACAGCCCGAGGCGCAGCTGACCTACCACGTCGCCCATCGAGCCGGTGACGTCGACCAGGAGCACGACGTCGGCGCTCGCCACGCGCACCATGAAGGTCAGCGTGAGGGCCAGCGGCTCATCGCCTGGCGGTACCTCCACGCAGATCGACTCCGGGGGTGGCAGGTCGTCGATGGGCACGCTGGCGTCGGAGAGGTCCGCCGGAGGTGCGTCGGCCACGGTCAGAGGCGTGCGGGCCCCGCAGCCGAGCCCGAGCCCCGAGAGCGCGATCAGGGCGAGGCAGGAGCCGGCGTCACGAGGGAGGGCAGGTCGTCGCATGTGACTGGGTCGAGGCCCGGCACCAGAATTTCCAACTGGACGCTGCCGACGGCGCTGCGACGGAAGGCCCTGAAGACCAAGGTCGCGGGCACGAGCCTGGCCTGGGGCTGAGGCGGCAGGCTCGAGGTGTCCAGCAAGAGCTCGAAGGTGACCTCGGTGCCGGGGCTGACGCCGAGGAAGCTATCGGCCGTGATCTCGCGAACGCCCGAGGCCGGCGTGGCGCGCACGGGGCGAATCGCCGTGACCAGCGTGGTGGCGTCGATGGCGTCACCCGGCGCGTCCAAGAGCACGGTGTCCACGTCCAAGGGCACGCCCTCGGCCAAGCGCGTGACGGCGTCGACGATGCCCGTGCCGACGCGCGATCCCGAGCCGCCGATGTCGAAGGCCAGCTCGTGGCCGTCGGCGTCGACCGCGCCCGTGTCTCGCGCCAGCGCCCGAAGGTGAGGCATGGGCGAGGCGGAGTCGCTGTCTCGCGCGCCGAGGCCGATCACGAAGACGCCGTGGGAGCGCAGCGCGGCCAAGGCGTCTTCGTATCTGTGGGCGTGGACGTCAGGCGCGTAGGGGTTGAAGGGGCTGATCGGTCCGTTGTGCATGGGCGCGTCGGTGACGAGGATGACGACGGGCAGCGCGTCGGGCCGGAAGCAGGCGCCGCCCGAACCACCGCCCGGACAGCCGGCGCTGGGCGCCACGTAGGGCGCGATGCCTTCGCCCGTGATCAGCTGGTAGAGCCCCTCGACCTGCGCCTCGGGTTCGTCGAAATTGCCCCACGAGGGCAGGCGCTCGAGCGCGCCCGCGACGGTGACGGCGTCACGCGTGATGGGCACGCGCAGTTCGTAGGGACGCACCTCGGGGGGTCCGTAGGGCCCGTAGGGGAACTCGCCCACGAGCGCGACGCCGAAGGCCGCGTCCGGGATCGCCGCGCGCACACCGGGAACGACCCGTCGGGTGAGACCAGTGCGCACGTTGTCGATCTCGTCGACCATGCTCGCGGTGGCGTCGAGCAAGAAGAACACGTCCACGACCCGGAGGTGCACGGGCAGCGTCAAGGACGCGCGCACGGGGCCCGCGTCGGGCGGAGCGAGCACACAGAGGGGGGGCTCGGCCGCGTCCACGCCCGCGTCCAACTCGGGCACGAAGGCGTCCGGTCCTGCGTCCGGAACATACAGACCGGACTTGGCGCCGCAGCCCGCGAGCAACGCGAAGGCCAGGAGCGCGGGCGGGACGCGGAGGTGAGGACGGGTCATGGCGCGGGGCTGCGGCAACCCGCGCCGTCCGCGGCCGGGATCACGATCTCGAGGATGCGGGAGGCGAGACGCGTGCGTCCGTCCCCGCGAAAGATGACCTCCAGGCGCAGCACGATGGGCTCGGGGCCTGGCGTGATCACGCCGTTCTGCAGCACGACGCGGTAGGACACGCGCGTGCCCGCGCGCACGCCCCGAAAGACGTTGGCGACGCGGTCGATCTCGCGCACACCCTCGGGCGGGTCGGCGGACAGCGGCGTAAGTTCGCGCACCAGCGCCGTGACGTCGATGCCGTCGGTGGGGTCGGGATCGACGGCGATGGCGTCGATGTCGAAGACGGCGGTGCTGGCGAAGGTGCGCACCGCGTCCACGACACCCGTCGACAGGCGCTCTCCGCCCGTGCCGATCTCGTAGACCAGAGGAGCACCCGCAGCGTCGACGGCGTTGGTGGCGCGGGCCACGGCTTCCAGATCGGAGCGACCCGTGCCGCCTCCGGAGTCGAAGCCGATCACGCGCACGCCCAGACGATTCAGCTCGCGCAGGGTGGCGGCATAGGTGTGGGCGGGCGGCGAGAGCAACCCGCCGTAGCCATGGCCCGAAGGGCCATTGTGCATCGGCGCGTCGGTGAAGAGCAGCACCACGGGCAGAGCGTCGCGACGGAAACAGGGGTAACCGGTGCCGCCGCTGGGGCAGCCCTCGGAGGGCGCGACGTAGGCGCCCAGGCCCGCGCCCGTCGCCGTCTGATAGAGCGCCTCGATCTGACTCTCGGGCTGATCCGCGCCGTTGCTCAGGCGAATCGAGTTCACCGCCGCCTGCGCGTCCGCCACGGACGAGGTCATGGCCAGGTGCAACGTGAAGGGCGTGTCGCGTCCGGCCGAGCCGTAGGGGCTGACGGGGAAGTCCGCGAAGCTGGCGACGCCGAGCTGCGAGTCCGGCAGGGCCTCACTGATCGCCGGCACGATGCGATCGCGCAGACGCGCGCGGATCTGGTCGATCTCCTCCTGCATGGAGGTGGTCGTGTCGATCAACAGCAGCACGTCCGCGCGGCCCACCTGAGCCTGCACCTCCATGGCGATGTCGAGGGGACCTCCGTCGACGGGCACCTCGTAGCAGGGCGGCGCATCCACACCGGCGTCCAGAGCCGCGTCCGGCTCGTTCTGGTCGCTGGCGTCCGGGACCAAGAGCCCGGTCTTGGCGCCGCAGCCCGCGCCGAGCGCGAGCGCACATAGAGAGAGCAGGCCCACCCCGAGGGAGCGACCGATGCCGTGGATTCGGCCCATGGCGCTAGGCTAGCGCCAATTCGCGGGAAGGGGGAGCGGCGGACGCCAAGTCAGCGCGGCACGCGATAGCGGGCACGGGCCCGGGCCGCGCGGGCGCGGGCCTTGTCGCGGGAGAAGAGCGCCACGTAGTCGATGGTCGGTGGCTCGGTGGCGGCGGGCTCGTCGAGCTTGCCCAGGGCGTCGCGCAGGGTCGATTCGAGCTCCACCAGGGCGGGCTCCACGCCCGAGAGACCACGACTGGGCGAGGACTCGAGCGCGGCGAGCAGAGGAGCCGCGCACCTCGTCCCGACGTAGCCTCGGCGCACGAGGTCGAGGAAGCTGGCGCCCAGCACGCCGGGGCTCATGGCGCGATCGAGCACCAGCTCGACCCCCACGCGCAGCGCGGCGTCGGCGTCCAGCACGCCATCCTCGAGCAGCACGAGGGCGGGCTGCAGGTAGTTCTGGAACGGGCAGACGCGACGCCCGAATTCGGAGAAGACCTGGGGCGCCGAGCCGCGATCGAGGTGGATGAAGATGCGCCGGACGTGATCGCGTCGGGGCAGTCGGCCCGCGAGGCGCACGAGCATGGGCAGATCCCGTTCGTACACGCGGGCGCGCCTCAGCACCTCCATCAGCGTCTGATTGCCGACGCGCCCCGCGGCCAGATCCGCGTACAGCGAGTACACGAAGGCGTCGGCCTCGGCGTCGTCCCCGAAGAGCACCTCCTCCGTGTCCGGCGCGACCGTGACGCGTGCCTCGAGCAACGCGGCGAGCTTGTAGGCGACCTGATCCTTGACGAAGCGCAGCCGACCGCGGGCGAGGTTGCGCAAGGAGGGCTTCAGGGTGAAGGAATCCCAGCGCACGCCATCGAGGCGCAGCTTCGCCTCCAGCACGCGGCGCATCTGCTCGGGGCTGCCGGAGAGGATCGAGATGGCGGCAGGCTCGGTGGCGGCGAGGCCGCGCAGCAGCTCCGCGGCGCCGGGCACGGTGCGCTTCTCCCGCGCCTTCTCGAAGGCCGTGCGCAACAGATCGCGGACGGTGTCGAATTCGGTGCGTAGGTAGGTCTTGTCGAGATCCCAGCGGTAGACCATCCGGTGGGGATCGAGGGGCGCCCTATCCGACACGGGGGCATCCTAATTTCCCCTCGCCGGAAAAGCGATCCGGGATTTCCACGACGACGCGCCGAGGGCGTGCGCGCAAAGCCATGACCTCGACGGAGGAGCATGTAGACTTGGGCGATGCTCGATGACGCCCGAGTCAGCGCGGAGCTCTGGTCCGCCGCCCACGAGCGCAGGCGCATCGAGTACCGCATCTGCCTCGAGGGGCTACGGCGCGCGCCGGGCTTCGATGCACGGCTCCGATCACTCGAGATCCACCTCGACGGGCAAGCGCTCCACCTGCGTGGATTCGAGGCGGACGGCTCGGTGCTGGCCGAGCTCGAGATCGCGCGCTCGGACCTCAGCGCGTTGACTCGGGAGTACCTCGAGATCGTGGAGCTGCTCGGAGAGCGCCAGGAGGCCGTCGGGTTGAGCCGCATGGAGGCGCTCGACATGGCGAAGAAGGTCGTCCACGACCGCGGCGGGCGACTGCTCCTGCGCCGCTGCCGTCCGCTGGGCTTCGATCTCGACAGCGCGCGCCGACTCTTCAGCGTGTGGGTCGCCCTGAGCGTCGACACGACGCGCCTCGGAGCGGCCTTCACGCATTAGGGCGGTCACGAGCGGCGCCCTGCGTGGTAGTGTCCGCCGCCGTGCCCTCCCCCGTCGATCTTCTCGTAGTCGCCGCCCACACGCCCGACCTGCGCGGGCTGCGTGACCTGCTCGGTGACCGCCTCGCGGGCGAGGTCGCGGGCCTGCACCTGACCGCGAAGACGGTCGGCCTCGGATTGGCGGCCTCCGGCGGCGCCACCGCCAAGCGCATCTTCGCCTTGAAGCCGCGCGCCGTGCTCCTGCTCGGGACCGCCGGCGTCTACCCCGGACCGCCTGGCTACCAGCCGGAAGACGTGGTCGTGGCCGAGAACCTCGAGCTGACCAGCGTGGCTGTCCTCGATGGGCTCGGCACCTACCCCAATCCGCTCCAGGCCGTGTGCGAGACCCACGCCGCCATCAGCCACGGCCTGGCCGGCGGCGGCGGCCGCGTGCACCTGGCCAAGGTCGCCAGCACTCTGGCCCAGACTCTGGACGACGGCCTCGCCGCCCGCATCCACCAGGCCACCGGCGCCCACGCCGAGAGTCTGGAGGCCTTCGCCGTTGCCCAAGCCTGCCGCCTGGCCGAGGTGCCCTTCGCGGCTGTGCTCGGCATCTCCCATTTGGTGGGGTCGAGCGCGGCCCAGGACTTTCCGCGATTCCAGGCCGGCGCCGCAGTCGCCGCTGCAGGCGCGCTGACCGCCTGGCTGCATCGAGGCGCGCCCGGCATCCCGCACGGCCGCTGAGGCGCGGAGCGGCCCCACTGGATTCGACCACGGATCCGGTCTATGGCCTGTGCATGACCGAGCTCCGATCCATGGTCGATGTGGCCTCTCCGGACATGGCGAGCATCGCCTCCTACCTCGATGGCCTGAGCCACGGGACGCGTGTCGACGAGGTGCGCAGCCTGGGACGTCGCGCGCAGGCGCGCCTCTTCGACGCCGCCGCGGGCTTCCGCGCGCTCAGCCTCGAGGACATCGTGCCCGCCGACGTGCCCGACATGACCGGCGTGAGGCATCTGGGAAAGAACACGCTGCCCGTCCTCACCCACTTCGCCAAGGTCTTCGCCCGCGCGACGGACGGGAGCGAGGGCGAGCTCATGGGCTACAACGCCAGCGGTGCCTTCGTCGGCGTGGTGGTCGGCCCGGGCTACTTCATCCTGCGCGAACACTCGGCCGAGGGAGAGCTCCTGGTCGACTACCTGCGCCTCCCGCCGAGCGCCCCGAGCGGCTGGCCCGCCATCCTGCCCAACAGCGCGCGCCTCTCACGCTTCGTCTACTACAACATGCAGGACGTCCTGCGCGGCGTGTCGAAGCACGTGACCATCGGCCGGGCCACCCGCGCCGGCAAGGACATGAGCGCCTGGTTCGCGCTCTGTCGTGAAGACCTGACGCCCGCCTGAACCTGCTCCCACGGAGAATCCCATGAACAAGTCGACCCCCAGCGCCTTCATCACCGGCGCCTCCAGCGGCATCGGAAAGGCCATCTGCCTCAGGCTCGCCGCCGACGGCTACCGCCTGGGCCTGGCCGCGCGTCGCGTGGACGAGCTCGAAGACCTGGCCGCCACGATTCGCTCGAAGGGCGGAGAGGCCGAGGTCTTCCGCGTGGACGTCTCGGACACCGCCGCCGCGACCGAGGCCGTGCGCGCGGCGGACGACACCTTCGGTGGTCTCGACCTCGTGATCGCGAACGCGGGCGTCGGTCGGCAGCGCTGGGCTGGCAAGGCGCGCTTCTCCGACATCGAGCCGACGCTGAGCGTGAACGTGATGGGCGCGGCGGCGACCTTGGTGGCGGTGCTGCCCCGCATGGTCGAGCGTGGTCGAGGGCATTTGGTCGGTGTCTCGAGCCTGGCCGGCTACCGCGGCCTGCCCAAGAGCGCCGCCTACAGCGGCAGCAAGGCCTTCCTGCGCGTCTTCCTCGAGGGTCTGCGCGTCGATCTGCGCGGCACGAGCGTGGCCGTCACCGACGTGCAGCCCGGCTTCGTGCGCACGCCCATGACCGACGACAACAAGAACCCCATGCCCTTCCTGGTCGAGCCCGAAGTCGCGGCCGATCACATCGCCCGCGGCATCGCGCGCCGAGCCGCCGTCGTCAGCTTCCCGTGGCAGCTCGCCACCTTGGTGCGCGGCTCTCAGGCGCTGCCGAACGGAGTCTGGGACCGGGCGTTGGGCAAAGCCACGGTCTGAGTCCGTCCACCCGAGCCCCCTGTTGTCGACCACCCTCGATCTCGCGGCCCAATTGGGTGACACTCTCCAGCGCCTAGATGACGACCGACCAACAGCCATCGAGCCGCCCGCCCGCTTTGGCGGCTTCCCCACGATCCGCCGGAGGACCCTCGAGTCTCCCGCCGCCGCTGCCCGAGGACGAAGATCGCGCGTTCTTCACTGCCCTCTCCGAGGCTGGCGTGCTCGAGGAGCTGGGCGACACGCTGCGCCTGGTGCTCTCGGAGCAGGCCGGTGTAGGCGACGCCGACAAGCGAAGACTGGACCTGGTGGAGCTCTACTACGCGGCGTCGGGCGATGAATCGACGTCCACACGTCGACGGTTGAAGGATCGCTTCTTCGCCCACCACGACGATCAGCCGACCTCGGCCAAGCAGCTCGTCGAGAGCCTGCAGGAGATCCTGCCCGAGCTCGAGGGCGTGCACCTGGCGCGCATCGGCGGAGACGACGACGGCCCGCTGGTGCTGCGCTCGGGTGAGCTCTTCGCGGCGGTCGCGGACGAGACGGACGACGAAGAGGCCGACGAAGAATCAGGCCAGATCACGGTGCGCGGGCTGGTGCACGCGATGAACGTGCTGCTCGATCGAGCGGGCGTGCGCGAGCGCTTGGTCGCGCTTCCGGGCGACGGCCGACGCGAGATCTACATGGGCCTGCCCTTGGCCTCGGCCATGGTGTTGTGCCGTGAGGGACTGCTCGACGCCGAGGATCCCGAAGAGCTGATGGACGCCGCGGCCTGGTGAGGCGGCGCGCTTCTCGGGCTCGATGTGCAGGTCCGGCTCCGTGTGCGGAATGAGCGCTCATTCAGCTTGTCCGAACGCGACCCAGAGGCTACATCCGGGGTCATGACGACCCTCGCAGGCAAGACCCTCTTCATCACCGGCGCGAGCCGCGGCATCGGCAAGGCCATCGCGCTCCGAGCCGCCCGCGACGGCGCCAACGTCGTGATCGCCGCCAAGACGGCCGAGCCCCACCCCAAGCTCGACGGCACCATCTACACCGCCGCCGAGGAGGTCGAGGCCGCCGGTGGCAAGGCGCTCGCGTGCGTGGTCGACATCCGCTTCGAGGAGCAGGTGCAGGCCGCCGTCGACAAGGCCGTCGACAGGTTCGGCGGCATCGACATCCTGGTGAACAACGCCAGCGCGATCTCGCTGACGGACACCGTCTCGACCCCCATGAAGCGCTACGACCTCATGCATGGCGTGAACGTGCGCGGCACCTTCCTGTGCGGGAAGGTCTGCATCCCCTACCTGGCCAAGGCCGAAAACCCGCACATCCTGAACCTCTCGCCGCCTCTGAACATGGAGGCACGCTGGTTCGCACCGCACGTGGCCTACACCATGGCGAAGTTCGGCATGAGCCTGTGCGTGCTCGGCTGGGCGGAGGAGTTGAAGAGCCGAGGCATCGCCGCCAACGCCCTGTGGCCGCGCACCACCATCGCCACCGCCGCGGTTCAGAACCTGCTCGGCGGCGATGAGCTCACGCGCCGTAGCCGCACGCCCGACATCATGGGCGACGCGGCCCACGTGATCCTGACGCGTCCCAGCCGCGAGTTCACCGGCAACTTCTGCGTGGACGACGAAGTGCTCGCCAGCGCGGGGGTGACGGATCTGTCGGGCTACGCCATCGACCCGAGCGTCGATCTCGCGCCCGACTTCTTCGTCTGAGCGCATTCCTTCGAGGGCCCGAGATCCGCGACCAGGGGTGGCGGCCAGAGTCACCGGAGGCGGCGGCTGGAGGATCCGCTTTCGGCCGAAGATGTGCGCGAGCGGGCCAATTGTCGTGTGATCTCTGGCCGGGCGAGTGCGGCATGGCCGTTGCAAAGTCCCTCGAGACATGAGCTACAACGGCCCCGAGCGGCGTGTCCACCGCACCCTGCGGACGCGCAACACCGAGTACATCATGCGCGCCAGCGAGTGCATCGGCGTCAGGGACCGGCGCAGCGGCCAGCCCGTGCCCGAGCACCTCGCGCGTGGCCTGCGCCTGACGGGCACCCTCGTGTTCCAGAACGGCGGCGTGCGGCCCACGACGGAGGACGCCGAAGTGGGCGCGTGCCTCTGCTTCG
Source organism: Myxococcales bacterium (assembly GCA_009992505.1). Taxonomy (GTDB): domain Bacteria; phylum Myxococcota_A; class Polyangia; order Polyangiales; family Houyiibacteriaceae; genus JAADHO01. The sequence goes on along the minus strand of JAACVI010000077.1, from coordinate 337 downwards.
AGGGCGAGGGCCTGATCACCAGCCCGGTGGAGGCCATCGATCGCCCGGACAAGCAGCTCTTGAACGCCATCGAGCCCACCCGCTCTGGCTTCTTCCGACGCTCGAACTAGCCGCGCGCGGCTAGCGCGCCGCGAGCCAATGACAGTCGGGGGCGCAGCCTGCCGAGAGGTCGCAGTCCTCGCCGCTGTCGACCACACCGTCGCCGCAGCGCAGCGGCTGGCAATCCGTGCGGCAGGGATTGTTCCTTTCGTCGTTGTTGCGATCCCCACCGGCGTCGCAGCCTTCGCCAGGATCGACGCGGCCGTTGCCGCACACGGCGACGTCCGGTCCGCAGTCG
>JAACVI010000300.1 GCA_009992505.1 Myxococcales bacterium | reverse complement strand
GGGGCTCACATGGAGTCGAGGTAGAGCCAGAAGATGTAGGCGAAGAAGGCGGTGACCATGAGCCCGCCTTCGAGCCGGCCGAGCTCGCCGGACTTACGGAAGCCCTTCGCGAAGAAGAGCGCGAGCACGGTCACCATGAACATCGCCGGGAAGTCGCGCGTGAGCACTTCCTGCTCGACCGGGCCCGGACGGATCAGGCCGGGCAGCGAGAGCACGCCGAGCAGGTTGAACATGTTGGAGCCGATCACGTTGCCCACGGCGATGTCGTGCTCGTTGCGGCGCGCGGCCGCCACGGAGGCGGCGAGCTCGGGCAGGCTGGTGCCGAAGGCCACCACCGTGAGGCCGATGACGCCGTCGCTCACGCCGAGCTTGTTGGCGAAGATCACGGCGCCCCAGACCAGGAGCCGGGAGCTGCCGAGCAGCACGAGCAGGCCCAGAGAGAACCAGCCCAAGGCCTTGAGCGTGGACATCTCGGGAGGCATCTCGTCCTCCACCTCGGCGGAGAGATCGTCGCCTTCCCCCGTGAGACCTTCCCACACGACCCAGCCCACCATCACGAACAGGCCCGCGAGCAAGAGGCCGCCATCGAGGCGCCCGAGGTCGTGATCCCAGAGCATCAGCCCGTAGGCGATGGCCATGGTGAAGAGCAGGAGCGGCACTTCGCGGCGGATGATCCGGCTGTGCACGGTCAGCGGTCGCACCAGCGCCGCGCATCCGAGCACCAGCGCGATGTTGGTGATGTTCGAGCCGATGGCGTTGCCCACGCCGAGCGCGGGGTTGCCCGTGAAGGCCGCCATGCTGCTGACTAGCATCTCCGGCGCCGAGGTGCCGAAGGCCACGATGGTCAGGCCGATGACCAGCGGCGACGCGCCCACGTTCTTGGCCGTCGCCGCGGCGCCCATGACGAAGCGATCCGCGCCCCAGACGAGGGCGACGAATCCGGCGAGGATGGCGAGGACGGGGTAGAGCAAGGGGTGCGGTGGGTGGGTGCTAGAAGACGAAGCGCAGCGCGAGGTAATACAACGCGAACGCGCCCTGGGCGAGGATCGCGAGCAAGCTGGCGCGGCGCAGGCTCTCGCTGGGAGCATCCTGAGCGGGCAAGTCGACCGCGAAGACGGCGCGATGGTTCAGCACGCTGAGCAGGGGCGCGGTCAAGAACGAGAGCGTCGTGGCCAGATCCACCATCGCCCGCAGGGAGGTGAGCAGGAGCGCGAGCACGAGCAGGGAGCCCACTCCGAGCACGACCAGGCCCAGCCAATACGTCCGGCGTTGCGCCGGCAGGTCCTGCTCCGCGAGGCCGTCGCCCTCGGGTCCGCGGAGCCGAGCGGCGAGCATGCTCAGCGCGCGCGGGAAGCCATCGACCACGGTCAGCGTGGTGGAGAACATGACGAAGAAGCTCGAGAGGGCGATCAAGGGGCGCGCGGCCGGGCCCAGGGTCTCGACGTAGAGGTCCACGAACTGGGCGGCGAAGGCGCCGGCGCTGGCCGCGGGCTGCTGGCCGTGCATCACGGCGGCCCCGAGGATGACGAAGCAGAAGGCCAGGATCCCGGTGCCGACGTAGCCGACGTGGAAGTCGAGGGCGCTCTCCTGGACGCTGGGGCGATGCCCGGAGTCACGCGCACGCGCCAAGGTCCACAGCGACTGCCAGACGGAGACGTCGATGGCCGAGGGCATCCAGCCCACGAGCGCCACCACGAAGAACGCGTCCGTCTTCTGGAAGTGGGCGAAGTCGGGCCAGAAGTGCAGAGTCTCGGGCCCGAGGCGCGGCAGGGCGAGCGCGGTCGCGAGCAGCGTGCTCACGGCCAAGACCACGACCACGGCCTTGCTGATGCGGTCGAGCCAGCGGTAGCGCCCCACGGCCAGGAGCGCGGCGCACAGGCCCAGGAGCAGCGCCGAGTACAGGACGGGCGCGGGCCTCAGCCCGAGCAGATGGGAGAAGAGCCCCGCGGTCACGAGCGTGACGGCGGCCTGCACCGTGAACATCGTGCCCAGGGTCAAGAGCCCGTAGACCACGAGCGCCCAGCGGCCCTGCTTGCGGTAGCCCTCGAGCAGAGAGTGTCCGGTGGCGGCGCTGTAGTGGGGCCCGAGGCGGAAGGCCGGATACTTCATCAACAGCGCCAGCAGCACGAAGGGCAGCAGCGCGAGGCCGTAGCCGGCGCCGGCGCGTGTGGACTGCACCAGATGGCTGACGCCCACGGCGGCGCCCGTGAAGAGCACGCCCGGGCCGAGGGCACGCCACCACGTCGCGCGACCCGTCATGGCACCGCCCTCACGCGGACCCCTTCCCAGGAGGTCCCGTGACCTCCTCCCAGCTCGGCGGCTTGGCGCCCGCGCTCACGTCCACGACCCTCAGGCGCAGCACGACACGGGTGACGGGGCTGGTCTCGGAGTAGCTCAGGCGCTGGCCCATGGGCCGCGTGAAGACGGCGGTGGCGCCGCGCCGAGGGAAGGGATGGCTGACTTGCTCGATGGCGCCGCTGGGGCCGCGCACCTGTCCGCCCACCAGGCTCGCGCCGATGGCGGCGTGGTCGGGCTGGGTGTGACCGCTCGCGCGATCGAGGACGTCGACACAGCGCAGGGAGGCGTCGAGGGCGTAGACCCGATGCGCGGTCCAGACCTCCACGGCGCGCCAAGATGCGGCGAGCAGAGCCGCGGGGCCCGCCTCGTGCACGTACTCGAGGTCGAGG
>JAACVI010000299.1:2705-2894 GCA_009992505.1 Myxococcales bacterium | reverse complement strand
AGCTTGTGCACTACCAGACTGTGCCACACCCCGAAGAGGGAGCGTCTATAGCATCTTTTCGGCGCGGCTCATCCGGAAAGCGCCAGCAGGGGAAGGCCGCTAGCCTCCCGCGTCGACGCCTGCGTCCGTGCCCGCGCCGGCGTCCGCGGACGCGTCGGGCACGCCGCCGTCCATCATCCGCAGCTCGCA
>JAACVI010000299.1:0-2679 GCA_009992505.1 Myxococcales bacterium | reverse complement strand
CGCAGGGCACGTCGGCGCCACCCGTGCCCGGTGTGGCGCGAATGTCCGCGATGGTGTCGAGTTGCTGCGTGAGGATGGTGAACTGGGTGTCGCCCACGCAGACGCCCAGCGCCTGTGCTGTCTCGAGCAGCGCGTTCACTGGCCAGCGCCCTCCGACCACCACGGGCCCGAAGGACGTGAAGTCGTCGGCGATGCGACCCACGACCAGGCCGTTGGTCAACACCGCGGTCACGCCCTGCATGGGTCCCGGCAGCACGATCTCGACGCCATCGGGCAGATGCATGACGAGCTGGTGGTCCGCGACGTAGGCGTTGTTGTCCTGAATGCGCGGGCGCGTCTCATCGCCTGCGGCGAAGCTCTCCTCACGAACCCAGAACCAATCGTTGCCATCCCACGCAGGCAAGGGCGCCGTCGATCCGTCCGGCAAATAGGCGACGAAGTCGTTGATGTCGATGGCGGGCGGCATGGTGTCGTCGGGTCCGCCCGTGGTGCCCACGACCGTCTGCGCTACGGTCACGTCGACGCGGGGATCATCGGCCAGCCCGTTGTAGCCACGAATCCGTACGGCGATGGCGCCGAGGCCCTCTTGCTCGCTCTGACGCGCCGTCATGTCGATGTCGGGGACGACCAGGTTCACGAGCGGGAAGAGCACGTGGCCGAAGGCGTTGTCGATGCCCTCGTCGCCGTCGAGCTCGGGGCGCGCCGTGCGCTTCGGAGGCACGCACTCCACCACGGGCATGTCCCCCTGAGAGACGAGATGATCGAGGTCGAAGCCGATGCCGCGCCAGGCGTCGCCGTCCTGCTTCAGGACCACGTCCTTGAGGAAGAAGTCGAGCGTGGGGAACATGTCCGCTCCGTCGGCCACGGTCGGACGCGGCGGCGGTTGGCGCGACGGTCCGCCGTCGTAGGGGCCGGTGTCCGTCGGGCCGGTATCGGGGAGGCCCGCGTCGCTCGGCAGGAGCGAGCCGTCGAACGCATTGCAGCCCCAGAGGCCGCCAGCGACCAGGACGGCGAAGGCGCAAACGAGCACGCGTCGGCGTGAATGGAGGGTCATCACGGCTAGCAATCTATCAGATCATTGTCTGCGAGACACCTTCGCCACAGAGTGGAAGATCAACCCGTCTGGTCGAGACGCGCGAAGAGGTCCTCGAGGATCGGCAGTGGCCGCAGGCGCCCGTAGAGTTCCGTTCCCAGGGTGACGAGTCGTTCGAGCAGCTGCTGGCGCTCGTGGCCGTTCTCCTCGAGCCGCGCGAGCACGCGCTCCCGCTGCCGGGTCACGGCCTCCTCCCGCCGCCGCAGCTGCTCCCGAAGCGCCTCGAGCTGGAACTCGAGGTCCGCGGCTCCTCCCGGATGGTGCGCCGAGAGCCAGTGGGCGTATTCGTCCCGCAACCTCTCGATCGCCTCGAGGGTCTCCCGGCTGGGCTTTGCCGTGGGGTCCAGGAACGCACTCTGAACGTCGCCGTAGGCCTCCATCACACCGCACTCAGCGCCCTTCACGGGCGCGCCAGCGAGGGAAGCACGCTCCGCCGAGCGCGCGAGGGAGAGCTCTTCGGCGACGCCATGCACGGCCTTGCCCAAACGCTCCCGATCCCACTGCAGCTCCTCCTCGCGAGTCGCGAAGGCCGCGTTGGTCTCCACCGCTTGCTTGCGCAGAGCCATCAGCCGCCCCACCCCGGCGCGCAGCTCCGCCAAGCGCTCTTCGAGCAACAGCGGCGCGTCGCCGTTGGGCCACGCCATCAGCAACATCTCGTCGAAGGCCTGAACGCGCTCCGCCCAGCCCTCGAGGCCCGTCGTCTCGTCGAACCCGGTCCCGCGGCGGACCAGGGTGCTGACCTTCCGAACCCGCGCGACGTCGGAGGACGCCAGCCGGGCGAGCTGAGCCACCACGTCATGGGCATCCACGGGGCGATCCCCCGGGCTCTTGGCCAGCAGCGACAGGATGAGCGACGCCAGCGCCTCGGGGCACTCCGGGCGCCGCTCGCGCGGATCGACCGGCGTCTCCTCGATGTGCGCGATCAGGTAGCCGGCGAGGTTGTTGGAGACGAAGGGCAACCGGCCCGTGACCATGCGGTAGAGCACGCAGCCGAGGGAGTAGAGATCGCTCGATGGAGGCGCTTCTCCATGCAGCAGGCGCTCGGGCGACATGAACTCCGGGCTGCCGATCAGCTGTCCGGTGGCCGTCAGTCGCTGATCCGTGGACGCGACCGCGATGCCGAAGTCCACCAGTTTCACCACCGCGTGCCCGTCGTCACTGTGACAGACGAAGATGTTCTCGGGCTTGATGTCTCGGTGGACCACGCCGAGATCGTGGGCGCGCGCCAGGCCACGCGCGATCTGCATGCCGAGATCGACGACCTCGGCGATGGTCAGGCTGCGGCGGTCGAGCAAGCTGCCCAAGGGGTCGCCCTCGAGCAACTCCATCACCAGGTAGGGCACACCATCGTCGGTGCTGCCGAAGTCGTAGATCTCGACGATGTTGGGGTGGGCGATGGACGCCGTGGACTTGGCCTCGCGCGACAGGCGCTCTTTGAGTTTGGCGTCGTCGGCGAAGTTGTCGTGCAGGATCTTCACCGCGAGCATGCGGTCCATCAGCTGATGGCGCGCCCGATAGACGGTCGCCATGCCGCCAGCTCCGAGCACGGACTCGATCAAGTAGCGGCCGCCGACGACCGTGCCGAG
>JAACVI010000076.1 GCA_009992505.1 Myxococcales bacterium | reverse complement strand
ACCGTCCACAAGCTGGCGCGCGGGCTCTACCTTCTCGGTGCGGGCTCGGGTAGCATGTGCGCCATGTCGTCTCGATTGCTCGCTTGGGGAGCCGCGATCTGCTTGTCCCTCGCCACCCTCGCCCTCCCCGCCGCGCCTGCGCAGGCGCAACGCTCGGGGCGTGCTCAGGCCGGGAACCCGCTGATCGAGCAGGGCCAGTCGCTGTACGACGACCTGCGCTTCGAGGAGGCGCTGCAGGTGCTCTCGGCGGCGCTGATCCGCGCGGGCAACACGCCCCAGGATCGCGTCACCATCTACCGCATCCTGGCTTTCACCTACCTCGCCCTCGGTCGTGAAGAGGAGGCGGGCGGCGCCTACCAGAGCCTGCTCGCCATCGATCCCGAGTATCAGGTGGGCTCGGACGTCTCGCCGCGCACGCGCACCTTCTTCAACCAGATCCGCGAGCAGTGGGAGGCCGCTGGGCGTCCGGGTGTCTCCACCGCGCCCCCCGCGCCGGTCGAGATTCGTCACCGCTCGCCCGCGCAGGCGGAGCGCAATCAGGCCGTGGAGCTGACCGCCAGCGTGGACGATCCCCAGGGACGCGTCGCGCACCTCGTGCTCGCCTATCGGCAGGGCACGGCCGATGTCTTCCAGCGCATCGAGACGGAGCGTGGCGCTGAGGGCTTCAGCGCGACCATCCCCGCGGAGGATGTCAGCCCGCCGCTGGTCGAGTACTACTTCGAGGCCGTGGACGCGCAGGGTCTGCCCATCGCCGCGCGCGGTGACGTCGCGGCTCCTCTCCGCATCGCGGTTCCCGCGCCCAACAACTCCGTCTTCCGCAAGTGGTGGTTCTGGACCGCGGCGGCGGTGGTGGTCGGTGGCGCCGTCGCGGCGGCGGTCGTGCTCTCCGGCGGCGGCGGGACCAGCCCCACGCAGCAGGGCACGCTGCTCATCACCGTTCACTGAGTCGAGGTGCCATGACCGAGCCGCGCTATCCCTACGTCCACGTGGACGTCACGGCCGCCGAGGTCGACGTGCTCTCCGCGGAGCTCTTCGCGCTTGGGGCAGCCGGCGTGGAGGAGCGCGACGCCACGACCATGACGCGCGCCGAGGGTCGGGAGGGCACGCTGGTCGCCTCCTTCGCGGACGAGGCCGCCGCTCGCCGTGCCCTGGACGCTCTGGCTGCGCACGGCGCGAGCCTGCACTTCGTCGAAGGCGACGATTGGGCCGACGCCTGGCGCGAGTACTTTCACCCCATGCGCATCGGGGATCGCCTCTTGCTGCGCCCGAGCTTCCGCGAGGTGACGCCCGATCCCGGCGTGGTCGTGCTGACCATCGATCCGGGGCGCGCCTTCGGCAGCGGCATCCACGAGACCACGCGTCTCGTGCTGCGCGAGGTGGAGGCGTGCGTGACGGGCGGAGAGCGCGTGCTCGACGTGGGCTGCGGCAGCGGCGTGCTCTCGGTGGCGGCGCTGCTCTTGGGTGCGGAGCAGGCCATCTGCGTCGACGTGGATCAGGCGGCCGTCGAGGTCAGCCTCGAGAACGCGCGCCTCAACGGCGTCGAGGCCAGGCTCGAGGCGTCCACCACGGACGTGCACGACGTACCCGGTACGTATCCGCTGGTGCTCGCGAACATCCAATCCTTCATCTTGATCGGCATGGCCGACGCCCTGATGGCGCGCGTGGCGCCCGGCGGGCTGCTCGTGCTCAGCGGCATCCTCGTCGATCAGGAGCAGGAGACGCTCGCCGCCTTCACGGGCCTCGAGCACCTGCGCACCTTGCGTGAGGGCGAGTGGGTCGCGCCAGTCTTCTCTCGTCCCCTCGGCGCATGACGGAGCGTCGTCTCTTCGCGCCCGAGCTTCCGCCCGAGGGTGGGAGGATCGTCCTCGACGCCGAGAGTCGTCGTCACGCGCGTGTGCTGCGGCTCGCTCCCGGCGCCGCGCTGACGCTCTTCGACGGCAGGGGGAGCGTGGCCCAGGGCGCGCTGCTCGAGGGCGGCGACTGTCGCGTCGAGCCTCCTTCGCGCGCGGCCATGCTGACGCCGGCGCTCACGCTCGTGCTCGGCCTGCCCAAGGGCAAGACGCTCGACGTCTGTGTGCGCGCGGCGACGGAGCTTGGCGTGAGCTCGATCGAGCTCGCGATCTGCGCGCGGAGCCAACGTGTCGCCGAGCCCAAGCTCGAGCGGCTCGCGCGTGTGGTCCGGGAGGCGGCGCGTCAGTCGGAGCTGCTTCACCTGCCTCGCCTGCGGCCACCGGCGCCCCTGGCCGAGGTCGCGGCGCGTGCGCCCGAGCAGGCTCTGCGCCTGGGCTGCTTCGCGCGAGAAGGAGCGTCCGCGGAGGCGGATCCCGCGCTCACCACAGCGACGGAAGTCTTCGTGGCCGTGGGACCCGAGGGTGGCTTCACCCCGGAGGAGATCGCCGGGCTGCGCGCCGCAGGCTACCGCTCCCATCCCCTCGGGCCCAGCATCCTGCGCGTGGAGACGGCCGTGCCCGTGGCGCTCGCCCTGGCGCGTCTCGCAGCCGGGAGCTGAGTCAGCTCGGGTCGCCGACCTCGGCGCCTGACCCGACCAACTCCGTGCGCGTGAAGCGCGGCAAGGGATCGAGGGTCAGCACGGCCGAGAAGTCCTGGGCGAGCCCTCCGCCGTCGCGCACCACGACACGGTGATGGGGGAGGTCGAAGAGCAAGACGGGATCCCCGTCGGTGCCCGTGACGTCGTAGTCCGAGGCGCGGCTCGGGAAGCCATGATCCGACAGTTCGCAGGCCACGTAGCCCGCGTGCTGGGACGGGTCGGGGTAGAGCAGGGCGTTGCCGCATTGCACGCGCGCCAGACAGTTGAACTGCATCGCCGCCACGGGCAGCACGCGCACCTCGCAGCGATCGCCGACCGCCACGTCGGTGTCACCGGCCACCTCCGTCACATGGGCGATGCGCATCATCGGCGCGAAGGAGGCCGGGACGCCCCCGTCGGTCTCGGGGTAGCTGCGCTGGGACGCCGCCATCTGCGGATCGCGCAGGGCGAGCTCCTGCTCCTGGGTCAGCGCCACGCCCGCGTCGGTGAAGCGCTCGCGCGAGTAGAGCCGCGAGCCGCCCGAGGACCTGCCGCCAGCGGGAAAACGCGCGCGTTGCGCCTCGCTGCGCCTGGCCAGGCGCTCGCTCGTGGCGTTGGCGTCTTCCGCCGGGCTCGTGCGCGGGCAGAGCACCAGGAAGGTGAGCGTCGCGGCCGTGGCGAGGACGCCGAGGACGACGCCCCACACTCCTGCCCGGATTCGCTCTTCTCCAACCATCCGTCAGACTCCCTGGTCAGACTCCCAGACATCCAACACTACAGCACGCGGCTCGATTCCCATCGTCCATTCATCGCCTTGGAAGGACAGCGTCCAGGCCCACAAGTTCCTTACGCACGACGGGGAGAAAGGTTCCCGGGACCCGCGCGCGTGGGCCGATCGCCCGAAGGCGGACCCATGGACGCGCAGGTCCGCCCTCGCTTTCCCCAGGAGACTGCTAGGCTAGGGCGTGCGCGCGCTGATCCTCGTCGACCATGGCAGCCGCCGTCCCGAGGCGGGCGAGGTGCTTCTGGCGATGGTCGAGCTGCTCCGTCGCAGCGTGCCCGGGGACATGGAAGTGCGCGCGGCGCACATGGAGATCGAGTCGCCGTCCATCGCCGAAGCCATCGACGCCTGCGCGGCCGAGGGCGCCACGGAGATCATCGTCTCCCCCTACATGCTCGCACATGGACGGCACGCCAGCGAGGACGTACCGCGTCTCGCGCGGGCGGCGGCGCAGGGTCATCCGGGCCTGCGCCTGCGCGTGACGGAATGCCTCGGCGCGCACCCCGCGCTTGCCCAGGTGATCCTCGAGCGTGCGGGCCTCGCGCTCTAGGAAGCGTCGGTCGGACCGCCGAATTCGACAACGACCGTCGCGCCGGCCTTCAGTCGGCTCGGAGGGGTCGGGCGAATATCGGCTCGCTTCGCGGCCGCGGCGCTGGCCGTCGCCGCGCCGCTCGATGTCTGCCCGAAGGTCTCGCTCACCGGGGACGCGCTGCGTAGGCGCACGATCTCCTGGTTCGCGCCCCGCTCGTACTCGAGTCGTGTGATGTGGCCGTCGGCGTCGACGGCGAGCGTGCAGCGCAGGCGACGTTCGAGCTCTTCCGCGGCGAAGGGATCTTCCTCGTACAGGGCGCGGAACGTGGCGCGGGCTACCGTGAGCGCGGCCGGGCAGGAGTAGCTGCAGGGCTCGAAGCTGATCAGCGAGGCGCCCTCCCCCATCAGGTGCGGGTTGAGTTCCCAGCGACTCTGCTCGGACCAGGCCTCTCGCGCGGCGAGGTGGCGATAGTGCGTGGTCACACCCAGCCATCGCCTGGACCACCCGCCCATGCGCAGATCGCGACTCACGAAGCCCTCCACGCAGCAATTGGGGTAGCCGAGCCTCCGGCCCAGTTCTCTGTTGTCATGGGCTCGGGCGGCCTTCGTCACTCGCCACGGGGCGTCCAACCTCCGAAGTTGCATCGCCTCCGCCATGGTGCTCGCGCCATAGACGACCCACCACTGGCGGCCGTCCAAGCGCACTTCACATCGCGACCGACAGGCCGCCCGGCTCGAGAGTTCGATCGTCTTCACCAGCTCGTCCGCGCGCTCGAGATCCGCCGTGCTACGTCTCAGTGCGGGCTTCACTCCGCGAAGGAAGGCGAGCAGCTCCGCGTCGCGAAGACTCTGCGGCCCACGCTTCTTCTTCCTGGTTTCGTTGCGCAGGTCCCGCCAGCGAACCTCTCCTTCACGGGCTCGGAGTGACGCCTCGACCAGGTCCAGCAGCGCTGGGGGAAGATCCCCCTGAAGGGTGAACGACTTCGTGCGCCGCTCACGGTCTGGATCGTCCTCCGGATGCCTACACACGAGCGTGTACAGCGCGTCGCCCGGACCTCGGTAGGTCACTCGAACCTGGTTCTGCTCGATCGAGATCGTCTCGAGGCGATAGTCGTGCGTCGACGCGGGCTCGAGCGCGAAGGCGGCCCCGACGACGGCCTCCTGGTCCGGGGGCAGAGCGAAGTGCGGACTCGTCTCGTGCCCGACTTCAGCCATGGTCACCTTCGGCCACAGGGGCGCTCTCATGCAGCCAGCTGCGGAGGCGTTGCTGCGCGCGGCCGGTGGCGGCCGGGTCGGCTTCGAGCGTCGAGGTCGCGGTGGGTGCGGCGCCGAGGGTCACGGGCAGGCGCATGAGCCTTCCCCTTCGCGCGATCAAGAGCGTGCTCTCGGTCTCCGGGCGGAAGTGGCCCAAGAGCGTGTCCAAGCCAGCGGCCGGCACGCGCTCCGCGCCCAGCGCGAGCAGCTCGTCTTCGGCATCGAGTCCGGCCTCGTGCGCGGGCGTACCGAGCAGGACGCGGGTGACCACGAGTCGGCCATCGTGGGTCTCGAGGTCGGCGCCGAGCCAGGCGGCGGGCTCCGCGTCGGGCGCCTCGGCCGGCTTCGACCGCAGCCCGAGGTAGCGCAGCGCGGGCTCGGTATCGAGCTCGCCCGCCTGGTCGACGGCCTGGGTGAAGAAGGGGTTCAGATCCACGCCGGCGATCTCGGTGGCCAGCGCGCGAAAGTCCTGCTCCGTGTAGCCACGTGGACCCGAGGCGCGGACGTAGAGGGCGCGCATGACGTCGTCCAGGCTGCGCGCGTTCTGGGTCGCCTCGCGGATCTTGGCGTCGAGCAGGAAGCCGACGACGGCGCCCTTGCTGTAGTAGCCCACGCGGCTGTTGCTGCTGTTCTCGTCGGGCCGGTAGTACTTGATCCAGGCGTCGTAGCTGGCCATGGCCAGCGGCTGCACCAGGCGGCCCGGTGTCTGTTCGAGTCGCCTGAGCTGGGCCGAGAGGGTCTCGAGGTACTCGTCCTGGTCGAGCAGGCCGGCGCGCGCGAGCATGAGGTCGTCGTAGTAGGACGTGATGCCCTCCACGATCCACAGGCTGCGCGTGGTGTTCTCGGCCTCGTAGTCGAAGGGCCCCAAGGCGACGGGGCGTGCGCGCTTGCCGTTCCAGGCGTGGAAGAGCTCGTGGCTCGCGAGCCCGAGCCAGCGCCGATAATCCTCGTCTCGTCGCGTGGCGAAGCGGTCGGCGAGGAGCAGCGTCGAGTCGAGATGTTCCAGCCCGCCGCCGCCGCCGAGCAGGACGTCGAGGAAGGTGTAGCGCGCGAAGGGCGTCTCGCCCCAGAAGGCCGTCTGCGCGGTCATGACGCGCTCGAGGTCGTGCGCGGCGCGCTCTCCGTCGAACAGATCGTGCTCCCCCAGATCGACCAGCCGTACGGGTGTGCCCGCCACCGAGAACTCGTGGATGCTCAGCTCGCCGCACACGATGGGCGAGTCGACCAGCGCGTCCCAATCGGTCGCCGTGAAGTGTCGATGGGCCTCGTCCGTCTGCATGGCGCTGGCGCAGTCGCCGTAGTGCTCGGGCAGCTCGAGCTCCACGCGCTGGGGCGTGGGATCGCCTCCCACCGTCGACAGATAGGTGGCGGCGCCGTTGAGGATCACGACCTCGGGATCGATGAAGTTCGTGCGCACGCTCAGCTCGCGCGCGTAGAGCCGGTAGTGCACGGCCAGGTAGGACGCGCCGCCGGTGGACACGCGCCAGCGGTTCTTGCGCACCTTCTCGACCGCGAGGGGCGCGCCCTCGAGGTTGGTCGCGCTCACGGCCTCGATGTTCCGGGCGTACTCGCGCACCAGGTACGAGCCCGGCGTCCAGACCGCCATGTAGAGCGTCAGATCGCCCGCGCCTCCCGTGGGGAAGATGCTCTCCACTTCGACCACGTGGCTGGCTGGATCCGTGATGCGGAGTCGGTGCACCACGCCGTCGCCCTCGGGCGGGGCCACGGGCGTGGCGCCCGGGTGTGTGGACCCGGCGCCCGCATCGACGGGGGAGGGCGGAGCACCGCAGCCGAGCAGGCCGAGGAGCAGCATGGAGGAAGCGAACGAGCGCATGGGCACGGAGCCTACTCGAATCGCTCCGGCGCGCAGAGCCGAGACGCACGCCCGAGACGTGTGCGTGTCGGCGTCCAGACGCCGCGCGCGTGGCTCGAGGACGGGGCCCCTGTCCGCGGCGGCAGCGACCCGGAACTTGCGCGGCCGATCCCCTCCTGCCAGAGCAAGGGCATGATCCGTCGCTGGCTCAGCGTCCTGTTCTGCCTCTCGGGCGTCTGTTCGGTCTCGGCGCAGGAAGCGCCCGCCGCGCCCATCGCCGAGCACGACGCCATCCCCGCGCACAACGCCATCGCGCTCGAGGCGCCTGCGCCCCTCCCGCCTGCGACCGAAGCGGACGAGCGCGCCGCGGCCTTTCTACGCGCCGTCTGCGCCGACGACGCCGACGCGGCTCTGGCCTTCTTCCTGCCGCGCGACGCCTTCGCCCTGATCAAGGGCGTGACCAACCCCGATCGCTTCTTCGACCGACTCGTGCGCATGTTCCGGGCCGACGTGCACGCCTTGCACCTCGCGCATCCCGAGCTGAGCCAGGCGCGCTATCTGCGCGTGGAGCTCTCCCCTCGACGAGGCTGGGTGCTGCCCCGACAAGAGGCGAATCGCCTGCCCTATTGGAGCGTGCGCCACAGTCGCCTGGTCTATGCGGTCGACGGCGAGGAGCGATCGTTCGAGCTGCGCACGCTGATCACCTGGGATGATCGCTGGTACCTGACGCACCTGGGCGAGTTCCACTGAGAGCATCCGCGCCCAGCGCGGGCCAGGGCCCGGGCGTTCCGGCGGCGAGGTCTCGCTCGACCAGGGGCTCCGGCACGCCCACGCGGTAGAGCTTCGCCTCGAGCTCGTCGTCGCCCTCCGAGAGCACGACGGAGATCAGGCTCGCTCGACCCCGGCCTCCGTCCACCAGATCGGCTTGCTCGAGCACGGGCCCGAAGCTGAGCGCGAAGCCCGCCTCGAGCTCGCAGGCGTCGTTCGTCGGGTAGAGCCCGAGGCCGCCGCCGTGCTTTCCCTCGGCCTCTTCGTCGCGCTCCTCCTCTTCGGCTTCGTCCTCGTTTCGAGCCTGCGAGGCGAAGAGGAAGGCGTCCCGCAGCTCGCCGCCGAAGGAGGCGCCCACGCGTGAGACGGTGGCGCGCACCGCGTGCGAATGTCCGTCCGTGATCGGCAGATCGGCGCGGAAGCGCTCCGCCGTGGGCACGCAGCCCGCGTAGCTCGTCAGGGCGCTGGTGCGCACGTAGCCACCGTCCGTGCGGGTGACGGCGACCCAGGCGAAGCCCCTGGGCGCGACGCCCTGACCGGGCAGCGGGCCGTCGAGGCGGATCACGATCGCGTGGGCGGGCACGATGCGGCTCGGGTGGGCGTCGCCAGGCGCCGCGAACAGGCCCGTCGCGGCGCGGGTCTGGACCACGCTCGGGCGCATCAGCTGCCCGGGCTCGACGGCGATCTCCTCGGCGTGGGCGCCGAAGCGCGTGGCCAAGGCGTCGACGCGCGCCCTGTCCGTCGTCGCGGGGACGACCAGCGTCACGTCGCCCGCAATATAGGGCGCCAGCAGCACGCCCTCGTCCTGGTGTGCCTGCTGCAGCAAGAGCCAGCGGTCGAGCGTGTGCACGGGGTCGAGCCCACTCGCGAGCCTCAGATACCCGGGTGGCGCGGTCTCCGCGCTGGGCGGCGGAGTGCTCGGACGGGCGGGCTCGGTCGAGGCCCCATCACAGGAGTGACAGCCCGCCAGGAGCACGAAGGATACCGTCAGCAGCGTTCGCATGGCGGGAGGATACTCCAACGCGCGCGTCCACGGCATGGTCGTCGAGGTCTTACACGTCGTACGCGATGAGACGCACACTTACATGATCGGATATGTCCCCAAGTGTGGTAAGCATGCACCGTGAGTCAGCGGCGAAGGTTGGACGAAGGGCTCTCCGATCCCATGGGTCGGAACAGCGCCATGCGTCAGTCCACGATCCGTGGGCGCCTTCCCGAGCAGCGTCGTTCGCCCATTCCGCCGCCGCCCCCCGAGGGATCCTTGCCCTCGCGTCCCAGTCGCCTGCCGCTCTCGCCCCAATCGCCCAGGGACGAGGCGCACGCCTTGGTGCATCGCCTCTTGGGCTGCGGTCCCGAGGAGGTCGCGGGGCCCATCGAGCGCCTGGTGGAGCTGGGCGAGCCGGCCCTCGACGTGCTCGCCCGCGCCTTTCCTGGGCCACTCTGGCCGACGGCGCACCTGACGGCGCCGGACGATTTCTGCACGCGCTCGCCCGTCGGTGCGGCGCTCGTCGCTTTCGGGGATGCCGCGTGGCCCCACGTCGAGTGGCTGACGCAGGCCCCGACGGTCCGCGTCCGGGCCCAGGCGGTCGAGCTCATCCTCGCGCTCCCGCGCAGCGAGCTGATGCCGTCTTTGGTCTCGGCCGCGCTCGATGCGGAGCGCCCGGTTCGTGAGGCAGCCGTCCGCGTGTTGAGGGGGCTCTCGGATCCCACGTCGCGGGCACTCGCCCTCGTGGGCTTGCGAGAGCGGCTCCACGATGGCGTCGACGGCAAGCTTCGACGACGGGCCTTGGATGCGCTGGTGGGAATTCGCGACGGCTCCTCCGCGCGCGCCCTGGTCGAGCTCCTCGGTGACAGCGACCGCGCCCTGGCGCGTCACGCGCGCATCGGGCTGACACGCATCACGGGTCACGACTTCGGCGACCTGCGCGACGGTTGGACTCGCTGGCTCAGCGCAAACGGCGCCCGCTCCCGCGCCGATTGGCTGAGGAGCGGGCTTCGTGATCGACGCGAGGACATCGCCTCCCTGGCCGCGCGCGAGCTCGAGCTGCTGGGCGACGACCGAGGCTAGCGCTCAGCCGCGGGGGCCGAAGCCGCCGGGCTCGTGCATGCCGTGGCCGTGCACATCGGAGACGAGCATGCGGGTCAACAGGTCGCTGAGGTACTCCACCGCGACTCGATCCGTGTCCGCTTCCTGGTGATGGCCACCGATGCCGGAGTCGTCCGTGAGGTAGACGTAGGGCGTGGAGGTGACCGTGCCGAGCGCGCGGAAGAGGTACTCCACCTCGCGGTCCGCGCCGCTGGCGGCCACGGGCACGATGCGGATGCCATTGGCCGAAGCCACGCGCATGGCGTCCATGTAGGTGAAGTTGCTGTTGTAGCGCTGGGGCGGCGCGTCGGCGATCAGCACGAGCACGCGGTCGACCTGACCGCCCTGGGCGCCGCCACCGAGCTGGGCCATCGCCGTGCGCAGGCCGGCGTTCATGTCCTCGGGGTAGTCCCCGCCGCCCGAGGCGCGCACCTGGTTCATGGCCGTGGCGAAGCCCGCGACGTTGGCCGTGAAGGGGATCTGGGACAGCGGCACCGAGTCCGTGCGGTCGCGGTAGAAGGTGGCGCCGACGCGGATGGCGACCTCGGGGGCGGAGGCCTGCACGCGGGCGACGATGTTGCCGACCTCCTGGTTCACGTAGCGCAGCTCGTCCTCCATGCTGCCCGTGACGTCGATCAGGAAGGCCAGCTCGAGGGCGTGCACGGGGGTCGCGGTGATGCCCTCCATGCGCACGAGGATCTCCTGGCCGTCGCCCTGGTAGGGGATCTGCGCCACGAGCTCGGCCGTGCGGCCACCCGCGGAGACGCGAAAGCGAGCAGGCCCACCGCTGCGCGGGGCCACGACGCCGGGGTAGAAGTCCCAGACGCCGTCGGCGTGGGTGCGACCCTGGACGCCCACCTCGGGCGCGTCGATGTGGGCGTCGAGCACGCCGTTGCCCTGACCGTCGACCACGCGGAAGCGGATGCGACGCGTGGTGTCGATGCCCAGGCGCCTGCCCTCGAAGTCATGGCGCGAGAGGAAGTCGAGGTAGTTGCTTCGGCGATCGACGTCGCCCACGGAGGCGGCCGTCAATAGGCGCGCGACCGCCTGGACCTGCATCTGCACGGGAGGCGGAGCGGCGGTGATGGTGACCGTGGTGGCGGTGGTCGTCGTCACCGCGACGTCGAACTCGGGGGCGTAGCCGGGGGCCACGGCCTCACCGCCATAGTCTCCGTCCGCCGCCACCATGGGCGCCTCGGCCATGGGCCTCGAAGGAACGGCCGCGCGCTCGGCACGGCCGGAGGAGGCATCGAAGCGCGCGGGCATGCTCGGCGCAGGCGTGCTCCGCGTCGGCATGGCGCGAGGCTCGGCCGCATCGCTCGGCCCATCGGCGGGCGGAGGGGGCGCGCCTTCGGTCGGCCCGCGGTATTCCTCGTCCGAGCTCTCCGTCTCGGCGTAGCCCGTGACGTAGGGTGAGTCGTCGCCCGATGCGCCCGCGCTCACGGCGCCCTGAGACTCCGGCGCGTCTGCGGAGATGATGCGAACATCGGCGGTATCCCTCGACGTGCCGGCACCCGCGCAGGCGGTGACGAGCGTGAGGAAGAGGGGAATCAGCGAGGATGTCGAGCGAGTCATGGTGGTCTCCTTCGTCCAGTGAACGCCTTCGCCGTCGGCTACTTACAGTCCGTCTTCGGAGAGATCGTGAGCGGCCCCCCGGGCAGGTGTTCGACGCCATCCTACCCTACGCCCCTTGCGCGGGCTTTGACCGTCGGTTGCATGCCATTTGGTGGGCACCGTCCCGAAACTGGGGCGGGCGTGTAAGCGAGGCGATGGCTCGGGCGTTATCTGGTGGAAGCCCCGCATGACGACCTGCGCAACCATCCCGAGCTCCTCCCTGGTCCTGCCCTTCGGGCCGGCGTGGACAACTGCTCGCCTTCGACCCGCGTTTTGGGCGATGGTCTCCAAGGTGGCGACGACGCCCGAGAGTCGAGAGCGGCTGGAGTGGGAGCGGCGCATCATCGCGCGCACGCTCGGCGGAGAGGTTCGCGCCTTCGGCGAGCTGTACACGGCCTACGCGCCGAGCCTCTTCTCACGCATCCTGATGCCGCGCCTGGGCAACCGCGCCGCCGCCGAGGACGCGCTCAGCGAGACCTTCCGCGTCGCCCTCGAGCGCCTCGGTCAGTTCGAGCAAGACGGCAAGAGCGTCTACCGCTGGCTCTCGCGCATCGCCGCCAACAAGGCGACGGACCTGCACCGGGTGAAGGCGCGCACCTCGCGCGCGTTGGTGAACTTCGAGGGGCTGCTCGGACCGTTGCGCGAGGGAAAGCGACCCACCAACGAGCTGGAAGAGAAGCAGGAACGGGACAAGCTCGCGGCTCAGGTTGCCGAGGCGCTCGAGGATTTGAATCCGCGCTATCGGCGCGCCATCGAGCTGCGCTTCTTCGAGGGGCGCGAGCGACAGGACTGTGCGGATATGCTCGAGGTGAAGCTCGGCACCTTCGACGTCTTGCTCTTGCGTGCGCTGCGCTCATTTCGCAAAGCATGGGAAGCCCGACGTGCGGAGGAGTCCACATGAGCGAGTTCGACATCGATGATCTGCTCGACGAGGAGCCCTCGGAGGAGGAGCTTCGCGAAGCGATGGAGCTCGCCCGTGCGCTGGATCGCGGCACGGCGGACGACGCTCCAGAGGACGCGCTCGGCGTCGCGGCGCTGCTGCGGCACGCTCAGGATGGCAGCGAGCTCGACCCCGAACGCGCGCAGGCGTTGTTCGAAGAGCTGATGCGTGACGCTCGCCCGCCGACGCCCGTGAAGAAGGCGAGCCCGTCGTGGCTGCGCTGGCTCGTGCCCGCGGGCGTGTTCGCGGCCGCCGCGGTCGCGCTGCTGCTCTTCCTCCGACCCGTGGCCAACGTGCAGGCCGCG